>JALZOQ010000433.1 GCA_030913835.1 Actinomycetota bacterium
CGCGTGGAGCTGGCGGGCAAGGAGTACCAGCTCCTGCTGAAGCTGCTGTCCCAGCCCGAGCGCGTGTTCACGAAGGAGGAGCTGCTGCGCGAGGTGTGGGGCTTCCGCTCGCTGGGGCGGACGCGCACGCTCGACTCGCACGCGTCACGCCTACGCCGCAAGCTCGGCGCAAGTGGCTTCGGCCCATTCGTCGTGAACAGCTGGGGAGTGGGCTACCGGCTGCTCGACGACTGAGCGAAAAGAGGACACTGCCGGGGGCGCGAATGGCGCTCGGACACGGCCGACAACGCCGCCCACCCGCGCCGTCGCCCTCTGGATGTCCGTCGAACCTCGCGCAGCACAGCCAGAGCCGGCCCGGTTGCTTGGCTGGCGTCTAAAAGATGCGGTATCCCCGGTAGCGCCCGATCCACCATCCATGGCCTGCCTGGTTCCTGCACGTCAGCCCCGTCATGCGGCTGGTGCAACGGTAGACGTAGCCGACGTAGACAATGCGGAAGCCCCAGTGCTTGCCGAACGCTAGATGTCGCCGGGCGAAGTGAACGTCGCGGTAGCCCTTGTTGTGCGAGCTGTACGTCTTTCGGACACGCCCGCCCGGATACATGCTCACCGTGAAACCGTCATTGGGAGTCCAGCAGTAGAGCGGTGACGGTCCCCCGAGCACGTTCTCCGCGACGACGCATTGTGTGGCCCAGCCCGAGGTGTGAAAGCCTGACAGGGCGCTCGTTGAACGTCCAGCCGCCACAGACACAGACGCAAGCGCGACGAGGGTCACGGCCAATACGCCGGACAACCGAGCCATGACCCGAGTTTAACTCGGGGACGCCGCCATGTTTGCGCCAGACAGGGGAGCGGCGGGATCTACGGCGACGCTCAAAAAACCTTGGATGGATACCGCCCGGCCTCGATGTAGCCGAGGAAGCCTGACCCCTTGGACGTGATCTTGTATGGACCATTCGGTGGCTCAGGGTGAATTGCGAGGCCGTTGCGCAGGAGGAATCCCATCCACTGCTCGAACGTCAACGACTGGATGAAGGGCATCGTCGTCCATGTCGCCTTGCTTTGGTTGAGGTGGGCTTCAAGCGCGATCTGCGGCACGCCGTCCTCCGTGGCGTTCAGTGATCGAAGGGCTGCGATCTGACTTCCGTAGATCACGCGGTAGATGCGCTCGAAGTCACGCCCGAGTTGCGCGGCCGCGAGTTGCCGTAGCAGCCGTGCTCGCTCCTCCTGTGCCGCCAAGTGCTGCTCGCCGAGGAGACGTTCGTACTCTTCGACCTTCTCAGTGAGCAACTCCGCCTCGTCAACGACTGTCTCTTCGGCGGCTTCTTCATCACCGAGCGCTTCCTCTTGGCGCGGGTCCGCGAACCCGACCTCCGTCCCTAACGCTTTGACGGATCGAATGCGGTCGAGTAGCGGCCCGATATGGCTGCCGAAACGCCGCAGGAAGTAGCCAAGGAACGTACCGACGACGACCGGCCAGATCAGGACCCGGAGGTAATCCAGAATGAGGGGCCAGTTCACTCGTACGTCGAGGAGCACGAACGCAACCCTACGTAGTGTGCACAGTACCGTGACAACTGTCGCACAGGGTCACGAGGTTCGTCTCCGCGTGAGTCCCGCCGGCCGCTACACGCCGTCGATCGTGGACGCGCAGCGGGTTCTTGGCCGTGTCCGGCGTTCCGCACCTCGAGCAACGACGGCCGTCGCGGCCCTGATCTTCCGCCCCAGCGCCGGAGCCGGACGGTCCGCGACGACTGCGACGGTCGCACGACGTGGGCTTCTGTTCATGAACGAGCAGTAGCTCCCCCGCGTGAGCGCCCCGCATAACAGACATGGCTTGAACGGCATCGCTCGCTCTCTACGGCCATCTGGTATCCGCCTCGGTGGCCTGGCGTCTCGCGTGGCCAGGTGGATGGGAAGCGCGACGGCGCGCGCGTGGCGTTCGGCTCGCCGCCCGGCCTAATTTTTCGGTTGCGCGACCCGCAAGTAGGTGTCCACGGTCCTCGCGATGGCACCGACGATCTCCTGATGGATCAGGTCGCGGTCATCGGGCTCGAGCGACAGCACCCGACTCAGATCGTCCGTCAAATCCTTCGTGTGCTGCTGCTGACTGAGCAGGGGCGCGACTTCGCTCGGGAGGTTCGAGAAGTCGAGCCTGATCTCGTTCGGCACTCTTACTCCTCCGCCTTCAACCGCAGCGAGATTTCACCCAGACGCTCCGTGTCCCGGAAGTCCGTCTGAACCTCCTCCGCGTCGGTCACCAGACCGCCGAGCGTCGGGTCTCCGATGCCCGCCGCATCAAGTGCTCGCACGCCCGCTGCACGCGAGTCTCGTCCCTTGATCCCGCGAGCGCCGTCCGGAAGTCCTCGTCCGACAGGTCCTCATCGCGCAGCACCACGCGGAAGTACCACCACCGCGAGTTCGACGTCACGTCGTAGTTGATCTCGCGCGGCCACGTCTGTTGCGATCCAAGCGACTCTACCTCGACGCTGAAACTCTGGCTTTCGAGTTCACGCGCGGCCCACCTTCGAATCGCCGCCGCGCCGTGGTGTCTGTCCATCACCCCAGAGTAGCCATCGGCCGGCCGCACCGCCCCCTACCCTCGGAGAGTGCCGCCCGACTTCTTCAATAGCCGAGAGGACGCACTCCTTCTTTGCGTCGTGGCGATCATCGGCTACGCGATCTACAAGGACCCACGAGGGATTCTCGGATCGTTCGCCAGCTTGCTGCGCGCCCTCGCGCACATAAAGCTCCTGCTTCTATTCGCTACGGCTGCCGCGTACGCCGCTGGCCTCGCATACGTCGGGCACCGATTCGGCATCTGGCACCGGACCGCCTTGAAGGAGACGATCTACTGGTTCCTGGGCACGGGCGTTGTTCTCGTCGGAGACGCTACGCAGGCCAACCCGAGGGATCCAAAATCGTTCCGGAAGCTCCTGCGCCGAGCCATTCGGCTCACGCTCTTGATGGAGTTCCTCATCAATCTCTACGTGTTCCCGCTGCTAGTCGAGATCGTGCTCATCCCGCTGATCTTGATGTTCTACGCGATGCAACTCGTCGCTCCGAAGGACGACCCGCAGTACACGCTCACACGGGCGCTCATCGACGGCGTGCTCGCCGCAGCAGGCTTCGTTCTCATCGCGTACGTCGCGATCAGGATGCTCACGAACTTCGATGGATTCGCCACCCGCGAGAACGCGGAAGACTTCCTGATCGCGCCGGTGTTCACGCTCGCGCTACTCCCGCTTCTCTATGTGATCGCAGGGGTATCCCGGCGCGAACAAGAGAATCTGCGCAAGCGCTGGCGACAAGGCGAACACTGAAAGGCGGGTCACAGGCGGGTAGGACGCGCTCCACCCCTCCGACTCAGAGCGAAGCCGTAGTCCAGCGTCCCTACCCTGGAGACTCGCACTCCTTCCCGTCTGATCGTGGACGCCTTCGCCAAGCTCCGCGTGAGCGGCTTCGGCCCCTTCGTCGTGAACAGCTGGGGCGTGGGGATGGGCTGCTGGACGACTAGAGAGCCCGGTCGGAACCCTTGGCATCCGGTCGCCCTGCGACGCACCTCCCGCTCTCCAACAGAGAGGCCCTCGAAATAGGATTCCGCCGTGCCGTTCACGCTCAGGAACATCAAGGAGGATCTGGAGGACATCGGCTCCAAATTCGACGGCGCGCCGGACCTCGAGTTCCGCTCGGCGACCAAGGCGCTCGAGCTCGAGAAATCCGGCCTGAGCTACCAGCGCGTCCCGCCCGGCTATCGCTTTCCGTACGGCCACACGCACACGAAGCAAGAGGAGGTGTACGTGATCCTGCGCGGGAGCGGGCGGATGAAGGTCGACGACGAGATCGTCGAGCTCAAGGAATGGGACGCGGTGCGCGTCCCGCCCGGTACGTGGCGAGGCTACGAGGCCGGGCCGGAGGGCCTCCAGATCCTCGTCATCGGCGCGCCCAATCTCGGCGAGGCTCCGCGCGAAGACGTCGATGGCCAGCGCGACTGGTGGGCTGACTAGGGCGCATGCAGTTCGACCGGCACACGCTTGTGCTGCTTGTTCGTCCGCCCGATTCACCGCAGCTCACGGACGACGAGGCGGCCGAGCTCCAGGACAGGCATCTCGCCTTTCGAGCCGATCTGCGCGATCGCGGCTACCTCATCGGTGGAGGGCCGCTCGTCGACCAGGACGACGAGCGGCTGCGCGGCATCTCGATCATGAAGTGCGACCCCGACACGGCCCGCCGGCTCAGCAACGAGGACCCGGCGGTGCAGGCCGGCCGGCTCGCGGTCGAGGTGATGACCTGGATGGTCCCCGCGGGCAACCTTCGCTTCGAGAACGTGCCCGCGCCGCGGTCGATGGCCGAGGCGGCGGAGGACTGACGCCTCGACCAGCACGTCCATCGCGTTTACGCGAAAGAGCCGCTACCCTCCGCGCCGTCACGTAATCTCGCCGCCGGCTGAATCGGCGACAAGGGGGCTTGGGTCTTGTCAAACCATCGTTCGAACACAGTGCTTCGCGCGCACTTGGTCGTGCTCGGCCTCGTGGCCGCCGGGATCGTGCTCGGCGGCGTTTTCGCCGGCTCGGTCAGCGCGCGGACCTCGGAGATGCCGACGCCGCGCCAGGGTCCGTCGATCAGCGGCACACCGCAAGAAGGCCAAACCCTCACCGCGAGCGAAGGCCAGTGGCTGTACGTCGACGGGAGGGGCTGCGGTTCCGAGTGCGTCTACACGTACCAGTGGCAGCGCTGCAATCCCGGGGGCTTCGGTTGCGTGAACATCAACGGCGCAACGAACAAGACGTACGTCCTGACCGCAGCGGACGCCGGAAATCGTCTCGTGGTCGTGAATACCCTGACGAAGTACGACTGCGATGCCCAAAACCAGAACTGCAAATACGTCTCGAGCAGCCAGAACTCGGCGCTGACACCCATCATCTCGGCGAGAGCCGTTGCGAAGCCGACCTCAACCGGCCCACCTGCGATCTCCGGGATCGCGTCCGAGCGTGAGGTGTTGACCACGACAGACGGAGGTTGGGCTGGTCCGGCGCCGATCACGACGGCGCGTCAGTGGCTGCGTTGTGATGCCGCGGGCAATGGGTGCGGGAATATCCCTGGTGCGACTGCTCCGACCTACACGGTCACTGCGCACGATGTGGGCTTGACGATTCGGGTGTTTGCTTCGGCCACGAACAGTGGTGGGACGAGCAGTGCGCTGTCGGCTCCCACGCCGGTGGTGACACCCTTGGCGCCGCGGCCGGGGCGGACAACGCTTTCGATCGTGGATGTCTCGCTGCCGCACCGGTTGCTGATCGACCGCGTGTCCGTGGCTGTCCGTCCGATCCGCAGTCTGACGCCGTTCGTGGTGCGCTTCCGTGTGTCGGACACGCGCGGCTTCCGCATCGTCGGCGCGCTCGTTCAGGTGGCGAGCGTGCCGCCGGACGTGACTCGAGCGGCCGCGGAGGTGACCACAGGGCGGGACGGCTGGGCCTCGGTGACCCTACGCCCGACCGCGAAGCTCCAGCTCCGTAGGGGCGGGTCGCTCTATCTGTTGGTGCGCGCGCGGAAATCCGGCGAAAACGTGCTTGCCGGTGTGTCGACACGTCGGCTCGTCCGGCTCCCGGTGGCTGCGCCGCGCGTGCCTGTGCCGGCTACGGCGAAAGCATCCCAAGCAGGCAAGTAATCGAGGGAGGGTTGCTCCGGCTCAGGGGGTCTCGCCC
>JALZOQ010000450.1 GCA_030913835.1 Actinomycetota bacterium
GCCTCGTCCCCGCCCGGCCTCGTCCCACCCGACTCGAAGGCGATCCAGCTCGGGCTCGACGCGTTCGAGCGCGCGCTCGGCGTCCGCCCGCTGCTGATCCGCTCGGGCGGCACGCTGCCGATCGTCCCCGCGCTCGCCGACCAGGGTATCCCCACCGTCATCACCGGGTTCTCGCTGCCGGACGCGCAGATCCACTCTCCGAACGAGCGACTGCTCGTGGAGTACGTGCCGCTGGGGATTCGCGCGGCACGCGAGCTCTTCGTTGAGTGGGCCAAGCTTGGCTGACGGTCGCTACAGCTCGCCACTCGCCGAGGAGCTCTCGGCCGACGTGCTCGAGCGGTTCCTCCGCTACGTCAAGATCGACACCCGCTCCGGTGACGACCTGCAGGCGAAACCGACGAGCGCCAGGCAGCTCGACCTCTCGCGGCTCCTCGCCGCCGAGCTGCAGGAGCTCGGGCTCGACGACGCGGTCGTCCACGAGGGCGGCTACGTGCTCGCGACCCTGCCGGGCGTCGACGCCGAGGGCGCGCCGACCGTGGGGCTGATGGCGCACGTCGACACGACCCCCGACGAGAGCGGAACGAACGTCAAGCCGCAGGTCGTCGAGCGCTACGACGGCGGCGACATCCCGCTGCCCGGCAATCCGCAGCAGGTGCTCTCGCCGTCCGAGAGCACGCTGCTCGCGGAGCGCGTCGGCCACGACATCGTCACGACCGACGGGACGACGCTCCTGGGCGCCGACGACAAGGCAGGCGTGGCGGAGATCATGGCCGCGGTCGCCTACCTGCTCCGCTCCGAGGGGCCGAGGGCGCCGCTTCGGGTCGCGTTCACGGTCGACGAGGAGGTCGGCCTAGGCGCGATCCACTTCGACATCGACGCGTACGGCGCCGATCTCGCCTACACGGTTGACGGCACGGAGGTCGGGGGGATCGACGACGAGTCGTTCTCGGCGTCCGAGGCGACCGTCGTCTTCCACGGCCGCGGCGTCCATCCCGGCTCCGCGAAGGGCAAACTGGTGAACAGCGTCAAGCTCGCAGCGCGCTTCGTCGAGTCGCTGTCGCCCGACACGAACTCGCCCGAGACGACCGAAGAGCGCGAGCCCTACGTCCATCCCCACAAGATTCAAGGCGGCACCGAGGAGACCACCGTGAAGCTGATCCTGCGCGCCTTCAGTGCCGACGAGCTGAGCGCGAACGAGGAGCTGGTCGCGCGGCTCGCGGAGGAGGCGGTCGCGGACGTCGAGCAGGCGAGCGTCGAGGTGCGGTTACGGCCGCAGTACCGCAACATGAAGGAGAGCCTCGACCGGCACCCGCAGGTCGTCGCGGCGGCGATGGAGGCAGTGCGGCGGGCGGGACTCGAGCCGAAGCTCGGTGCGATCCGCGGCGGCACCGACGGCTCGATCCTGACTGAGCGCGGCCTGCCGACGCCGAACATCTTCACGGGCGGGAACGAGTACCACTCGTTGCGCGAGTGGGCGAGCGTGCAGGACATGGCCGCCGCGGCCGCGACACTTGTCGAGCTAGTCCGCCTGTGGGCCGATCCGAAGTGGAGCGTTCGCTGAGCGAGTAGCCGCGGTGTCGCGCTAGTGCGGCGAGCCCGCGAAAGAGCGGCCGCTGGATACGGGTTCCACGGTAAGCCAATCGTGACCGAACTCGCGCATCGCGTCGATGATCGGCAGCAGCGCTTCGCCCTTCGCCGTGAGCTCGTACTCGACCCGGGGAGGAGACTCGGCGTAGCTGCGGCGCTCGACGATGCCCTCCGACTCGAGTACGCGCAGTCGCTCGCTCAGCGTCCGCGGGCTGATCCCGGTGCACGAATGCTCGAGCTCTGAGAACCGCCGCGCACCTTCGGAGAGGTCGTGGACGAGCAGCGCCGTCCACTTCGCGCCGATGATCTCGGCCGTCGCAGCGACCGAGCAGCACGTCGAGTCGTGGACCGGATTCATCGTGCGCATGGCTCTAGAAGTCTAGCCGGAGGCGTCCACGCCTTCCATGGCCGGCGACACCGCTCTTCCGGACATGTCTGGGGGTCAGACCCCCTAGACGTGTCCGTCGCGGCCGGTTGCCCGCGCCGCAGGCGGGCTCGCGCGCGACCGACGAGCCGCGGCAGGCGAACACGTCGTCCTTACAGGCGTGTCCCGGTGCCAGACCCCGGAGCATGTCCGTTATGGACGGAACGGGGCGGGCGTGCAGTCGAGCTTCGGGATCGAGAAGCGCGCGATCGTGCCGAAGCCGGGCGCGGGCTTGCACGCCTGCGCGATCCCGGCGTCGCACGCGACCGAGAGGAAGATGAACGCGTCCTCGTTCGAGAACCCGTGCTCGTCGACGAGCAGGCGCGCGGCCTCCTCGGACACGAGCGCGAGCGCCTCGTCGAACTCCGGAGCCGTCGCGTGGGCGACCCAACTCCGCTCGAGCTCCCTGACGGGCCAGGTCGCCTGCTTGCCCTTGACGAGGTCGAAGCGGATGTCCACCTCGCCGGCGATCTCGACGCCCGTGAAGCAGATCTCTCCGTCGCCCATCGACGCGTGCATGTCCCCGACGGCAAACATCCCGCCGGGCTGACGCACGGGGAAGAGGATCCGCGCTCCCGCACCGTGCAGATGGTTGTCGAGGTTCCCGCCGTGTCGTCCCGCGAGCCCGTTCGAGAGCGACTCGCCGTCGGTCGCGACGCCGACGACTCCCACCATCGGCCGGGCCGGGAACCGCACTCGCTCGTTCATCTCGATCCAGCCGTCACGCACCTGGAACAGCCGTGTGACCGGTGCCGGCACCTTGTCGATCAGCTGGCCGAAGCCGGGGATCAGCGTCGCGAACCCGACCTCCGCCGGCCGGACGTCGAGAATCTCCGCCACGAGCGAGTCGCCCGGCTCGGCGCCCTTGACAGCGACCGGCCCGGTGGCGGAGTTGACCCGGTCGAAGTCGATCGCCGTGACGAGATCGTCCTCCGACCGGATCTGCCCCGTGAAGCAGTCGTTCGTCTCGAACGTGACCGTTTCGCCCGGCTCGACCTCGAGCACCGGATCCAGGTCAGGTCCGAAGGCCCAGATGATCTGGTCGCGGCCGAGCCGGTGCGAAACGGTGGTCGCCATCAGGCGGGTGGTGTCCTGGGTGGAGGAAGGACGTCGAGCCCCGCCGGCCCGACCGGCGTCTCGGTCTCGAAGACGCGGTCCGGATTCTCGAGCATGTCTCTCCGCGTCGTGGCGACGAAGAGCTTGGCGAGCACCGCCAGCGAGAAGAGCGTGATCGCAGCCCAGTTCCCCCAGCGCAGCGGATAGTCCGGCAGCGGGCGGTACTGGTAGTAGAGCGGCATCACGAAGGCCACGGCGGGGGATTGTGGGTCCACCGCCCGGCGCACATCGTCGCTACCACCTTGACGGCCCGCAGTTCCTGCGGATCGCACTCGAACGGGGCGCGGTCGAGCACGACGAGGTCGGCGGCGAAGCCGGGGATGAGCTTGCCGCGCCGCCGTTCGTCCCGGGCGAGCCACGCGGGCGTGACGCACGTCGCGTGGAGCGCCTGCTCGAGCGTGACCCGCTGCTCCGGGTGCCAGGCTTCGCGACCGTCGATCGTGCGCAAGACGCCCGCGCAGATCCCCGCCCAGGGATCGAGC
>JALZOQ010000475.1 GCA_030913835.1 Actinomycetota bacterium
GCCCGAGAGTTCGACGACGTTCGGAGCTCGAGGCGGGGGCTCCGCGCGAGTCGTTCTCGGGGAGGCCGAGGAGCAGCCGGCGACCGCCAGGAACGCAAGGCTGGCCAGGGCGATCGCCCCGGGGCGAAGCGTCGCCTGAGCTATGCCGAGAAGCGAATCGTGTCGACCACGGCCGGCATCGCGTCCCAATCCTTTGCAGCGGGGCCTACCCATAGGAACAGCATGTACACGTAGCCGTTCGCGGCATACCACTGACCGTAGGAGGTGAAGCCGCTTCCGGAGTCGTCGGTGGTTCCGCCGTCGAAGTCCGCGTAGCGAACGCCTGCATCCAGCGGGTGCGCGTTCGAGAGATCGGTCTCGCCCGGAACCACAGTGGAAGCTACGCACGCGAGGACGGCCGCTTTCTCCGGAAAGAGCGTGGGATCGAAGTGACCTCCGCGCGAAGCTTGGACCTGAGTCGGCTTGGTCGAAAGGACGAAGAGCTGAACCGGATCGATGAGGTCGGTCACGACTTGCTGGGCCAGGTGCCAATTTTTCGGAACGGATTCTTCATCCTATGAACCGGTGAGTCGGCTGATTTGGCTTAACCGTGCGGTCTCGGGTCAGCCAGCAATTCTGCAGACTCTGCCAAAGTCTGTCCTGGTGATGCACCGGTGATGCACAGCCGTTGTTGTCGCTGTCAACAACGGCAACAACGCTCGATGAATCGGATCGCCGCGTCCACCAGCCTCGCAGGCTCGTGATCCGCCTTTCTCCGTCGTCCGGTCACACATCGGCGCCTGATTGCGTACCGCGTCTCGTACGGTTCTTCGGACGGTCAGTCGACCACGTCGAAGCGGAAGCTCGTTTCGAAGTCGCCGCCCGCCAGACCGATCCGTGCGTCGTGGCGGCCGACGGCGGCGTCTTCCGGAACGTCGACGAACACGGTCAGCTTTTCGAAGTCGCGCGGTGCGACCGTCAGCACCTCGGGCTCGAAGCGGATCGACTCTCGAGGCAGGCTCGCTCCCGGTCCGGAGCCGCGGAAGCGGAGCTCGAGGGCCACGAAGACAAGCTCTTCGACCTCGGTCGCGCTCGGGTTCTCGATCGAGAGCGGGATCCTAAGGGTCGCCCCGCGCTTGGCCGTGGGCCGCGTGGCGGGACCTGCGACACCGCCTGGACGCTTCGCCCGCGTTGCGCTCGAGCCGCCGCCAGCTGCGTCGCGGATGGCGGTTCCCATCATCTCCACGACGTTCGTGACCGTCGCCACGCCGTAGCGCACGGCGGTGTTGAGTGGGGGGGCGTCAGCCGGGCACGGCTCGATCAGCCGATCTCGAGGCGCGGTCGCCTCCGCGGTGCGCCGCGTGACCTCGCTCAGCAGCTCGAGAGCCGCGTTCACGACTTCCGTGACACCGTCGACAACGTCCTCGGCGCCGCGGCGCGCGCGTTCCTCGGGCTTGGGCTGACTCTCGGTCGATGTAGTCATCGTTCCTCCTTCCTCACTAGCCGATGTGTGCCGCCCGTAGCCCTTCGACGGGCGGGCACGGAGCGTCCGCCGGACACGGCTCGGGTGTCCCGATCGTGGATCCGGTCAGACGCACTGAGACGAGCTTGCGATCTCCGATCTGCACGGCGATCGTGTAATCGGAGGCCACGTTCCACGGGTTGCAGAACCGCAGCTGCAGCGGCGTCCGCATCTGCAGCGCATGGTGGATCGGGGAGTCGAGCGCCGTCTCGACCTCGAGGTTGTGATCCAGGGGCGAGACTTCGAGGTGCTGTCGATGGAGCTCCGGGAAGTTGTGCGTCACCTCGAGCGGAACCGGCGCTTCTGTGTCGCCTGCGACCGTCACGCGGCCCGTCACCTCGACCTGACAGGGCTCCTCCTCCCAGCAGACCATGTGCACGAGCGGGTGCCCGGGCCGCCCCTCGTGGACGACGCGCGCGACGTGCCCCAGCTCCAGCCGCTCGTCGTCCGGCTGGGTAAGGACGACGATCTCGGTCTTTTCGTCTGCCATCTCTCCTCCTCGTCAACGCAAGCGGTACACGTCAATGTCGAGCCGATCGTCGCAGGTCCAGGCCTCGATCTCGATCACGACCTCGACGTCGCTCTCGAGACACGCATGGGCCAGCAGCACTCCGTTGTTTTCCGCCTCGAATAGGCACAGCTCCTTGCCGTCCACAACGAGCTTGAACGGCCTCGGGGCGCCGATCTGGAAACGGTAGACGCCGTGATTGAAGCACCCCCAGCCATGCCACTGCGCAGGATAGGGGATGCGTAGGTCACGCAGCGTCGACGGGGTCAGATCAGCCGAGGGAACGCCGGTCAGACAGGCTGCCTCTTCTGGCCCGCGGTCGAGCGACGAGCGCTCGATCTCCACCCAGACCGGCCGGCTGGCCGACGCGAGCGGCGCGAGCAGCTCGACTGCCAGCGCAAGAGCGACCTCGTGCTCCTCCTCGGAATTGGTCGCGTCGCCGCGCTTCATCGGCTGTGCGCTCTCGAGCATGCGCAGCACGGGAACGTTCGACGTCGAGCCGGCGCCGGCAGGCTCGTCGTGGTCGTCATCCCGCTTCGGCGGCTCGCGTCCGACCCGCCAGCGCGCCGCCTCGACGCGCATGCGGAGGTTGTCTCGCAGGCCAGCCTCGAAGAGGTCGTACGGGGTCGAGCCGCGTGGGACGAGGAAGGTCAGCTCAGCTGGCCTGAACGCATGCAGGCCGACCGCACCGCCGGCGCCGACGAAGGGGGGTGCTGTAGTGAAGCGGATGACTGCGAAGACCGCGGTGAGCACCGAGGCACCGCCCGGAAAGTCGAGCGGCAGCAGGCTTAGCGCCTCGACAAAGCCGTCGACGGTCTCCGTCTCGGCCTCCCCGAAGGACAGGTCCTGAACGTCGACGCTGACGGCGATGACGCGAGGGCCGGGATCGGCCTCCGGATCGACGAACAGCCGCACCGTCCGTCCCGCGCCGTGCGCCTCGCGGAGCATCGTCAGCTGCTGGGACGCGACCTCGCGTTCCGGGGCCTGCAGGTCGAGCAGGACGAGCCGGGGCTCGAGCGTCGTCGTGAGCACCGCGACTTGCGCGCGGTCGTGCCACTCGCCCTCTCCGTCCGTTCGGTTCTGCGCGAGCACCGTGAGCGCGACGACGAGCCCCTCGACCACCTCGATAT
>JALZOQ010000018.1 GCA_030913835.1 Actinomycetota bacterium
GGCCGGAGCGCCTCCACAGTCCCGCCGGCGGCGGTGACGACGTGCTTGACGATCGCGAGGCCGAGCCCAGTGCCGCGCGAGGTGCGGGCGCGGTCACTGCGGTAGAAGCGCTCGAACAACCGCGGCAGCTCCTCCCGCTCGACTCCGACGCCATTGTCGATCGCGCGCAGCACCGGGCTGCCCGCCTCGCGCCGCACGCTCAGCGTGAAGGTTGCGCGTGGCCCCGCGTACCGGAGTGCGTTGTCGACGAGGTTCTCGGCGACCATGCGCAGCATGCGGGGGCGCAGCGGAAGTTGGATCCCATCCTCGACCTCGAAGCGGACGGTGACGTCGGCGCGCGCCGCCCGTTCCCGCACCTCCTCCGCCACCTCCTCGAGCACCGGCCCCGCCTCGGTCGAACCGAGCGCGACGACCTCGCGGCCGGTCTCGAGCTCGGAGAGGAAGAGGACGTCGTCGACGAGCTGCCGCGTCGCCTCGACCTCCTCGCGCGCCTGCTCGATCAGCGCCTCCCGGTCCGCGCCCGGTAGCTGCGCGGTCTCGAGCAGTGCGAGAATCCGCGCCAGCGGCGTGCGCAGCTCGTGCGACACCGCAGCGGTGAACGCGGTGCGCAGCTCGGCGTAGGGATCGGGCTCCATCGGTTGATTGTCGCGGGTACGAGCGCTCGTACGCGCGCACGAGATGCTCGGTCACCATCCGTTCACCGGATCGTCACCACCCCTGAACCGCACGGAAGTCCATGATTCGGGCGGATGGCGAAGGTCCTGATCGTGGAGGACGACGAGGTGATCGCCGACGGCATGGCGCGGCATCTCTCCGCGGCCGGATTCGACCCCGTGCGCGTGGGCCGAGGCGACCAGGGTCTTGCGCGCCTTCGCTACGAGCAGCCCGATGTCTGCGTACTGGACCTGATGCTCCCCGGTGTCGACGGGTGGAGCATGATCGAGACGATCCGCGCAGAGGGAATCGGCACACCGATCGTCGTCGTCAGCGCCCGGGGGACCGAGCACGACCGGGTGCACGCACTCGAAATCGGCGCCGACGACTATCTCGTCAAGCCGTTCTCGATGAAGGAGCTCGTGGCACGGGTCCAGGCAGCCGCCCGCCGCGGCGTCAGGTCGCAGGACACGACCCGCGGCGATCCGATCGAGATCGAGGAGCTCCGCATCGACCCGCGCGAGGTCCAGGCCTACGTCGACGGCGAGAGCGCCGATCTGACTCCGACGGAATTCCGGCTGCTCTACCAGCTCGCGCTCGACCAGGGCCGCGTGACGACGCGCGACGAATTGCTGCAGAAGCTCTGGGGCAGGCGCGAGACCCATCGCGACCGCACCGTGGACGTGTTCGTCCGCCGCCTGCGCGAGAAGATCGACCGCCGGGCGTCGAAGCACACGTTCATCCAGACGCGGTACGGAGTCGGCTACAAGCTGGAACCGATTCCTAAGTAGGCAGCTTCTCGAACCTCAAGCCGGTTTCGACGAGCTTCCGGCCCCCGGATTCGTAGGCGATGTCCACCTTGTCGTCCTTGCGGTACGTCCCCGCGATTCCGAGCGCCATCGAGAGCCAGCGGATGAACCCGAGGCGGCCCTCCTCCTCGAGCGGGCGATCGAACACGAGCGAGTTTCCCTCGTGCCGAAAATCGCGACCTTCCTGCTGCGGAACGCCGTTCAGGTAGACCTGAAACGGACGCGTCACATGGCCCGGCACATCTACCCGCGAGCGCTCGATCATCGTCCATAGAATGCCTACGGCCTTGGGACGCAGGCGCCTTGTCTTCCTCGTCACGTGCGCGCTTGCGCTGCTGGCCGTCGGCGTGGCCGCGGCCGGGAACGGCGGGATCGCGCCGCCCGCACCCGCCTCGCCGAACGCCGACCGGATTCGCGACAGTTACTGGCTGATCCTCGCCTTCGCCGGCGCGATCTTCGTGCTCGTCGAGGGCGCGCTGCTCGTCTTCATCCTGCGCTTCCGCGGGCGAGGCCGCGCCCGTGAGGTCGAGGGGCCCCAGCTCCACGGCTCGACGCGCCTCGAGCTGGTGTGGACGGCGGTCCCGATTGTGATCCTCGCGGTGATCTCCGGGTTCGTCTTCTACAAGCTGCCGGGGATCCAGGACGTGCCCAAGGCGCAGGCCGGCACCGAGGAGCTGCGGATCAAGGTCGTCGCGCACCAGTTCTACTGGCAGTTCGAGTACCCGAACGACGTCGTGTCGATCGACGAGCTGCGCGTGCCGACGAATCGCGTCGTCACGCTCGACATCGAGTCCGAAGACGTCGTCCACAGCTGGTGGATTCCCGAGTTCAGCGGCAAGTTCGACGCGATCCCGGGCGAGGTCAATCACACGTGGTTCCGCGTCAGCGAGGCGGGGACCTACCGCGGCCGGTGCGGCGAGTTCTGCGGCATCTTCCACGCGGCGATGGAGGCGAAGGTGATCGCCACGTCGCCGGCCGAGTTCGACCAGTGGATCTCCTCGCGTACGGCGGAGACGCTCGGCCGGGACGAGTTCGTCGGCGCCTGCCAGAAGTGCCACGGCCTCGGCGGCAAGGGCGACTACGGCCCGGCGCTGACGAGCAACCCGATCCTGAACCAGCGCGACGAACTCGAGCAGATCGTCACCGCCGGCCAAGGGAAGATGCCCGCGGTGGGCAAGGGCTGGTCCGAGGAGCAGCTCGACGCGCTGTTCGCGTACACGAGCAAGCGGGTCTACAAGCCGGCGGGAACGACGAGTGGCGGCTAGGGCCGAGCCGTACCGCTCCGACTGGCGCCGCGGCCGCGTGGCGAGCTGGCTGACGACGGTCGACCACAAGCGGATCGGGATCCTCTACATCGTCACGAGTCTTGTCTTCTTCGTCGCGGGCGGCTTCCTCGCGCTGCTGATGCGAGCCCAGCTCGCGACGCCGAACGAGAGCTTCATCACGCGCGACTCGTACAACGAGCTCTTCACGATCCACGGGACGACGATGGTGTTCCTCGTCGTCGTGCCGATCTTCGCCGGGTTCGCCAACTTCCTGATCCCGCTGATGATCGGCGCGCGCGACGTGGCCTTCCCGCGGCTGAACGCGCTCTCGTACTGGCTCTTCGCGCTCGGCGGGGTGATCCTCTACCTGAGCTTGTTCGCGTCGGGCGGCGCGGCGAAGGCCGGCTGGTACAGCTACCCGCCCCTCTCGGAGGGCTTCTTCTCGCAGGGGCACGGCCAGGACTACTGGATCCTCTCGATCCACATCCTCACGATCTCGTCGCTGCTCGGGGCGATCAATTTCCTCGCCACGATCCACAACATGCGTACGCCGGGGATGACCTGGATGCGGCTGCCTCTGTTCGCCTGGACGATCGAGGTCTACGCGATCCTGCTCGTGGTCGTCCTGCCGGTGCTCGCCGCGGGGCTCACGATGCTCCTGGTCGACCGCCGGTGGGGGACGCACTTCTTCTTGCCGGAGGAGGGCGGGAACGCCGTGCTCTACCAGCACGTCTTCTGGTTCTTCGGCCACCCCGAGGTCTACATCATGATCTTGCCCGCGATGGGGATCGTCTCGGAGGTGCTCCCCGTCTTCTCGCGCAAGCCGATCTTCGGGTACAAGGCCATCGTTTTCTCGACCGCGGTGATCGGCTTCTACTCGCTGCTCGTCTGGGCCCACCACATGTTCTCGGTTGGACTCCCGAACTACCTGAACGTTTTCTTCATGCTCTCGTCGATGACGATCGCTGTCCCGACCGGGGTGAAGATCTTCAA
>JALZOQ010000055.1 GCA_030913835.1 Actinomycetota bacterium
CCACGAGGCCCTTGGCCAGCTTGACCAGGCCGTCCCGCTCGAGTGCCGTGACGGCTTCCTCGTCGAGCTCCGCGAGCGACCGCGCGCCGGCTGCGACCAGGCGCAGGGTTTCCGCGCGCCGCTGCCGAAACGAGCCTTCGAAGCGCGACTGCCTGCGCAGCGGCTCGTAGCGGCGGCCGCGCGACGGGCACGCGTTGGCGAGCGGGCACGAGTTGCAGCGGGGGATCCGCGCGAGGCAGATCGTCGCGCCGAGGTCCATCAGGGCCTGGCCGCACTCCGGCCCGAAGTCGTGGCCTGTCCGCTCCTGTACGCGCCGGACGTTCGTGTCGACGGGCAGCACGGGCTGCCCGAGCGCGAAGCTCGCGACGGCGTCCGCGGTGTAGCGGCCGACGCCCGGCAGCTCGGTGAGATCGTCCGGCCACCCGTGCTCGGCCACGTGGCGCGCGGCACGATGCAGATTGAGCGCGCGCCGGTTGTACCCGAGTCCTTGCCACTCGCGGATGACGTCGGCCGGCGAGGCGGCGGCGAGCGCGGACGCCGTCGGCCAGCGGGCGAGCCAGGCCAGGTAGCGCGGGACGACGCGCTCGACCTGCGTCTGCTGCAGCATTACTTCGGAGACGAGGATCTCGTAACGATCCCTCGAACGGCGCCAGGGCAGGTCGCGCCCGTTTTCCTCGAACCAAGCCAGAAGGCGCGCCTCCACGATCCGAGCGTAACGGAGGGCGCGGCGAGCTCTGACGTAGCATCGACCGAATGGCGCGACTCGCATCCGGGGCCGAGCTGCGCCTGACCGGGCCGACCGATCGCGCCGCGGTTGTCTGCGTCAACGGTGGGCAGCGTGCCGACGTCGAGGGCACGTGGAGCGCTTCGATCGAGTGGCTCGTCCGTACGCTGGCGCCGCGCTTTCCCCAGCTCGGCTTCGCGGAAGTTCGCTACCGGGTCAAGTCCTGGAACCGCCTGGACTCGTGCATCGAGGACGCGCGGGCGGCGATCCGGGAGACGGGGGCGCCCCGGACGCTCCTGCTCGGCTTCTCGATGGGCGGTGCGGTTGGCATCTCCGTGGCCGAGGAGCCGGGGGTCGAGGAGGTGCTCGGACTCGCGCCCTGGATTCCCGACGAGCTCGACGTGTCGCCGCTGCGCGGCCGGCGCCTGGCAGTCCTCCACGGCTCGCTCGACCGCGCACTGCCGGGCATTCCCGGCGTCAGTCCCGCGGACTCGCGGCGGGGTTTCGATCGCGCTCTCCAGCTCGGAGCCGAGGGCCAG
The DNA here is from genome assembly GCA_030913835.1 of Actinomycetota bacterium. GTDB lineage: Bacteria > Actinomycetota > Thermoleophilia > Gaiellales > Gaiellaceae > UBA5186. The sequence continues at coordinate 1,264 of JALZOQ010000055.1, forward strand.
TACACGCTGATCCCAGGGGCCCTGCACGGCGTCGCGCTGCGGGCGCACTGGGGCCGGGCGATTCCGCTGCCGCGCGCCCGCACCTGGGCGCGCCTGGTCGCGCGCGAGCTGGAACGGTTCGAGGGCTCGCGTAGCATCAAGGCTCCATGAAACGCGTGCGCTTCGCTCCCAGCCCGACCGGCTCGCTGCACGTCGGCAACGCCCTCAGCGCGGTCGCGAACCGGGCCGAGGGCGACTGGATGCTGCTGCGGATCGACGACACCGATCCGTCCCGCAACGTCCCGGGAGGAGAGGACGAGATCCTGCGCGATCTCGAGTGGCTCGGCGTTCACTGGGACGAGGGGCCGGTGCGCCAGAGTGAGCGCCTGGCGCGCTACCGCGTGGCCGCCGCGCCGATCGGGGACCGGCTGGACGGCGTGACCTTGCTGCGCGAGGACGGCACGGCGACGTACCAGCTCGCGAGTGTCGTCGACGACATCGACTTCGGGATCACGCACATCGTCCGCGGTAACGACCATCGGCCGAACGAAGCGGTTCAGGCGCGGCTGTTCGAAGCGCTCGGCGCGACTGCGCCGGAGTTCGTCCACCACGGGCTGATCCTCGGCGACGACGGCAAGAAGCTCTCGAAGCGGGCGCCGGGCGCGACCATCGCGTCGCTGAGGGAGGACGGGATCCCCGCGGAGGCCGTCCGCCGCTACCTCGACGAGCTCGGTCTGCCGCGGCACGACGTGCGCTACGACCTCCCGCGCCTCAGGCGACTCGCGATCGAGGCGATCGCTTCGATGCCGGACGAGGAGCTCGCTTCCCGCGCGGGCGCTCCGCCCGAGCTCGTGCCCGCGCTGCGCGGCGCGCGTGACCTGAACGAGGCGCGCGAGACCGTGCGCGCGATCCTCGAGCCGAAGCCGGCGAAGCTCGACGAGTCCGCCAGGCCGACGCTCGACCGGTTCCGCGAGCTGCTCACCGCGGCGAACGGCACTCTGGACGCCCGGGGACTCCTGCGGGAGCTGAAGGCCGTGGGCGGCGACCTGAAGGCGCTCCGGCTCGCGCTCACAGGCCGCGAGCGGGGGCCCGAGCTGTGGGCGATCCTCGCTGCGCTCCCACGCGACGAAGCCCTGCGGAGGGTCGATGCGGCTCTATGACACCTACACCAGGCAGCTCCAGGAGCTGCCCCCACCGCCTGGCCCGATCCGGATGTACTTCTGCGGCCCGACCGTCTACACCCGGATCCACGTCGGCAACGCGCGTCCGTTCGTCCTGCCGATCTGGCTTTCGCGCTGGCTCCGTCTCCAGGGCTACGAGACGAAGCTCGCGATCAACATCACCGACATCAACGACAAGATCTACGACGCCGCTCCCGGAGCCAGCGCGGAGCTGGCCTCGAACGCGACCAGGTGGTACATCGAGGACACCGACGACCTCGGCCTCGGGCGGCCGGATTTCGAGCCGTCGGCGCGCGAGACCGTCCCGGACCAGATCGCGATGATCGTCGAGTTGATCGGGCGCGACTCCGCCTACGAGCGCGAGGGCGACGTGTATTTCCGTGTCGGAAGCTTTCCCGAGTACGGCCGCCTGTCGAACCAGAAGCTCGACCAGCTCGCCGATCAGGAGCCGAATCCACTCAAGGATGATCCGCGTGACTTCGCGCTGTGGAAGGCGAACAAGCCCGGGGAGGACACGTGGTGGGACTCGCCCTGGGGCCGCGGCCGACCGGGCTGGCACATCGAGTGCTCGGCCATGTCCGAGAAGTACCTCGGCGAGACGTTCGAGATCCACGGCGGCGGGCTCGATCTCGTCTTCCCGCACCACGAGAACGAGATCGCCCAGTCGCGCTCGCTCGGCCACGGCTTCGCACAGATGTGGATGCACAACGGGATGCTTCGGTTCAAGGGCGAGGAGATGCACAAGTCGCTGGGAAACGCGATCTCACTGCGCGAGGTGCTCGACAGGTGGGGCCGCGAGACGGTCATGCTCTTCTTCATGACCGGCCACTGGTCGAAGCCGATCGACTTCTCCGACGAGACGATGGCGCAGGCCGCAGCGCAGGCGGAGACGTTCCGCAACCACTTCGTCGGCCTCGTCTACGAGCCTGAGGAACAGATCGAGAAGGCTGCGCTGGCCGAGATCTTGGACAGCGACTTCAACACACCCGATGCACTCGCTCTGTTCCACGACTGGCGGCGAAAGGGGGCGAATGCGTCGCTCGCGTGGGGGCTCGACCTGTTCGGCCTCCATTCGCTCACCCAGCGTCGCGCCGCCCCGGCCGAGGTTCAGGAACTCGCAGAGCTCCGGCGTCGCGCTCGCGGCGCACGGGAGTTCGGCGAGGCAGACCGCCTGCGGGACGAGATCGCCGCAGCGGGTTGGGTCGTTCGGGACGTCGCCGAGGGCTTCGAGCTCGTCCCGAAGTGACGACGCGCGAGCAGGTCTACGGCCGCCGCGCCGTCCGCGAGGCTCTGCGCGGCCGCCGGGAAGTGCTGGAGTTCTGGGCGACCGAGCGCGCGCTGAAGTCCGAGACATGGCTTCGCGAGACAGATCGACCTCGAGTTCAGGTCAAGCCCGAGCGCGATCTGAGTGAGGAGGCGGGAACGCGCGACCACCAGGGTGTGCTCGCGTTCTGCGAGCCCTATCCGTACGCCGATGCCTATGAGCTAGCCGCGGCGGAGCGGCCCTTGATCGCCGCGCTGGACCAGGTGTCCGACCCGCGTAACCTCGGAGCGGTGATCCGAAGCGCCGAGGGCGCGGGCGCGACCGGCGTCGTCGTCCCCGCCCACGGCTCCGCCCGGGTTACGCCTGCGGTCGCGCGGGCTTCGGCGGGCGCAGTCGAGCACCTCCCGGTCGCCGTCGTCACGAACCTCGCTCGCTATCTCTCCGAGGTCAAGCGGGACGATCTGTGGGTCTACGCGGCGGCCGGAGATGCGCCGCAGACCATGTGGGAGACCGACCTCTCCGGCGGCGCCGCCTTCGTGTTCGGGGCGGAAGGAAAGGGCCTGAGGCCGCTCGTCCGCCGTACGTGCGACGCCGCGGTTTCGATCCCGCTCGCCGGCAAGATCGAATCCCTCAACGTGAGCGTCGCGGCGGCGCTGCTCCTGTATGAGGCGAGGCGGCAGCGTGGCTGACGACCTGTGGCTCTTCGACGGTTTCAACGTGCTGCACGCCGGGCCGTGGGAGGACGTGCGCGAGCTGCGGGACGCACTGGCGAGCTTCGTCGCGCTGCGCGGCGCCCAGGGGATCGTCGTGTTCGACGGCGTGGGGGACGGAGGAACCTTCGGACCGCTGGAGGTGCTCTATGCCGATCACGCAGACCAGGAGCTCGAGCGGCTCGCCGCCGAGAGCCGGGCCGTCCGCGCGGTGACGCTCGTCTCGTCCGACAACGTGGTGCGGGGGACTGCCGGGCAGGGGGTCCGCTGGGTGACGTCGCAGAACTTCCTGCTCGAGCTCGGGCCGACGACGAGCGACGCCCAGCTCGAGCCGGAGCGACCCCGCGGACTCGGCGGGCGACTCGATCCGGAAACGGCCGAGCGTCTCGAGCGACTGCGCCGGGGCGAGAGCTAGTGGCGGCGGGTGCAGTCGGCAGGGCGACGCGGCTCGCCCGGCTCGGCCTGACGCTGCGCGGGTTCCTCGCGACGCGGATCGATCTCGAGACGGCTCGCGCTCAGT
>JALZOQ010000066.1 GCA_030913835.1 Actinomycetota bacterium
GGCCGGAATCACGCGGCGGCCAAGGGCAGGAAAGTACGCGTCCCGGCGGAATTGGACCCGCCCATGCGTCGGTTGACCGTGCTCGTCGTCCTCGCGGGCGGGCTGCTGCTTGCGGCGCCTGCGGCCGCGTACAACCCCCAGATTGCGGGGCTGCAGGTCGCCCTGCGCGCGCACGGCCTCTACCAGGGGCCGGTCGACGGGATCCAGGGCCCGGGGACGCGCAAAGCCGTGCGCGCCTTCCAGCGCCGCTCGAAGCTCGAGGTCGACGGGCTCGCCGGCCCGGCGACGCGCGCGGCTCTCGGCCGGCTCGGACGCCCGCTGTACGGCAGGCGCGTCCTCCGGCCGGGCATGTCCGGCTGGGACGTGTCGGTCTTGCAGTTCCTCCTCCAGCGCCACGGTTTTGTCCCCGGAGAGGTCGACGGACATTTCGGCAGCGCCACCGAGAAGGCTGTTCGGCGCTACCAGCAATTTGCGCGCTTGAGACGCGACGGCGTCGTCGGGAAACGGACCGCCTCGGCGCTCTGCGCGGTTCGAGCGTGTGCTTTTGCGAAGTTCAGCGGGGCGCGGCGTGCGAAGACCCCGTCGACGCGGGCCCACCGCGTCAAACCGGGCGAAACTCTTACCGGCATCGCCGCGCGCTACGGCACGACCATCGGCGCGATCACCCGTGCGAACCGGCTCGATCCCGAGCGCTTCCTGTTGGCCGGAGCTCGGCTCCGGATCCCGGTCGCCCGCGCCCTCGCGACCCGGGCGAGCGGGCCTGTGGCGATCCGGCAGCCTGCGCACGTCAGCCGCGCGATCCGGCAATGGTCGCGGCACTACGGCGTCGACGTGCGCCTCGTCCGGGCGATCGGGTGGATGGAGTCGGGCTACAACAACCGGCTCACGTCCTCCTACGGCGCCGTCGGGATCATGCAGGTCACCGCCGAGACCTGGACGTACGTCGAGACGTTCCTGATCGGGCGCACGGTGCCGCACGACGCGTCCGGCAACGTGCGCGTCGGAACGGCCTATCTCGCCCAACTGCTGAAGGAGTTTCGCGGCAGCGAGCGGCTGGCGCTCGCGGCGTATGCGCAGGGGCCCTATTCGGTGCGCAAGCGCGGGCTCCTGAAGGAGACGAAGCAGTACGTGGCAAACGTGCTCGCGCTCAAGCAGCGCGTGTACGTGACGGGTTAGCGCGCCTACACCTCGCGGTAGCGCGCCTGCACGAGGCAGTACGCCCCGTACGCGAGCAGTCCCACCGCGACGAGACCGAGCAGCATGGAGCCGTACGGGGCCCGCGCGACCTTCCGGAGCGCGCCGTCGAGGCCGATCGCGTCCTTCGGCTTCGCGGCCCAGGCGGCGTTGGCGACGAAGACGCCGATCAGGCAGAACACCGCGCCGCGCGCGATGTATCCGACGACCGCGACCGGGATGGCCCAACGCTCCTCGACTTTCTTCATCTCGTGCTCCTTCAAGTGCTTCAGGAACTGGCCGGTGACTGCGCGGTAGAGATTCCAGAGCCCGGCGCCGAAGACGGCGAGGCCGACCGCGAGCACGAGCCATCTGCCGCCCGTGTGTTGAAGCAGCCAGGCGGTGACTCCCCGCTCTTCGTTGCCGCCCTCCTCGTCGAGGCCGAAGAGGATCGCGAGCGTCTCCGCGAACAGCGCGAGGTAGAGCCCGGCCTTCCCGAGCTCCGACAGCCGCTTCAACCATCCCTTCGCGTCGTCGTCCTCGTCGCCTCGGTTGTAGATCGCATCCGCCAGCCGCCAGACGGCGTAGCCGGCGAAGCCGAGCGCGAGCACGATCAAGAGCAGCTTGCCCACGAGGTGCCCCCCAACGGCCTGGAGCGCGCCCTGCCGGGCGGTCGCCTTTCCGCCCAAGCCGAGGGCGAGCCCGAGCGCGAGCACCGCGACGATGCCGAACGACACGCCCATCGAGGCCAGGCCGAGTCGCCCTAGCCATTCCACCCAGGGACCCCGCGCCTGCCGGTTCGCCTCACGCCGGACGGACATCCGTCTACGGTATCCGGGTGGA
>JALZOQ010000075.1 GCA_030913835.1 Actinomycetota bacterium
CAACAGGTCCGGCCGGGCAACGCGCCCGTGAAGAGCCAGGGCGGTCAGCGCCACGCCGCGCCGCGCGGCCGCTTCGTCGCCGAGTCGTGGGCCGAGCTCAAGAAGGTGGACTGGCCGGGGCAGTCGCAGGTGATCCAGGCGACGACAGTCGTCCTCATCGCGTGCGTGATTGTCGGCATCTTCCTCTACGCCTCGGACTACGTCTTCAAGTACCTCGTCCAGAACGTCTTCCTCGGCCAGTAACCCCGACAGGAGCCTCCTTACGCAATGTTTCGCTGGTACGTGATCAACACCTACTCCGGGCACGAGAACAAGGTCAAGCAGAACCTCGAGCACCGGATCATGTCGATGAACCAGGCGCCGAAGTTCCGCCGGGTCGTCGTACCGACCGAGCAGGTGATCGAGACGAAGGACGGCCAGAAGGTGCAGACCGAGAAGCGCGTCTGGCCGGGCTACGTCCTCGTCAACATGGACCTGAACGACGACGTCTGGTCGCTCGTGAAGAACACACCAGGCGTGACCGGCTTCGTCGGCTCGGGCGCGAAGCCCGTTCCGCTCGCGCAGCCCGAGGTCGACCGGATTCTCCACACGGGCACGGGCGCCGACGCACGGGCGCGCACGACCGTCGAGTACTCGCTCGGCGAGTCGGTGAAGGTAACCTCCGGCCCGCTCTCCGACTTCGACGGCGAGATCGTCGACGTCAATCCCGACCAGCAGAAGCTGAAGGTGCTCGTGGACATCTTCGAGCGCCAGGTTCCCGTGGAGCTCGGCTTCGACCAGGTCAAGAAGCTCGACTAGCGCGCGATGGCCAAGAAAGTCCTGACACTCATCAAGCTGCAGATCCCCGGCGGCCAGGCGAATCCGGCCCCGCCGGTCGGCCCTGCGCTGGGCCAGCACGGCGTGAACATCATGGAGTTCTGCAAGGCCTTCAACGCGCAGACGGCGCAGGCGAACGGCCGCATCACCCCGGTCGAGATCACCGTCTACGAGGATCGCTCCTTCACGTTCATCACGAAGACGCCACCGGCGGCCGTGCTGATCAAGGAGGCGCTGAACCTCGAGAAGGGCTCGCCGGAGCCGAACAAGGAGAAGGTCGGCCGCCTCACGAACGCCCAGGTGCGCTCGATCGCCGAGATCAAGCTCGAGGACCTGAACGCCCGCACGGTCGAGCAGGCGATGCGCGTCGTCGCCGGCACAGCGCGCTCGATGGGCGTGGAGACGGACGTGCTCCCATGAGGCGCCGCTTGCGGTGCCGACCTCAGGACGTGCGGGCTTGCCCGTGCGTCCGTCTGAACCGACCAGTCGACCCCATGGCATCGAAGGTGACCGCATGACGCAACATGGCAAGGCATATCGCCAGGCTCGCGCGAAGTTCGACCGCGAGACGGAGTACTCGCCCGTCCAGGCGATCCGGCTGCTCAAGGAGTTCGAGACCGCGAAGTTCGACGAGACCGTCGAGGTGCACTTCCGGCTCGGCCTGAACGTGCGCCACGCCGACGAGCAGCTCCGCGGCACCCTGATGCTCCCGCACGGGACGGGCCGCGAGTCGCGCGTCGCCGTCTTCGCCGAGGGCGACAAGGCGCGCGAGGCCCAGGAGGCAGGCGCGGACGTCGTCGGCTCGGCCGATCTCGCCAAGCAGATCGAGGAGGGCTTCACCGACTTCGACGTCGCGATCGCCACGCCCGACCAGATGGGGACGGTCGGCAAGCTCGGTCGCATCCTCGGTCCGCGCGGCCTGATGCCGAACCCGAAGACGGGCACGGTGACGATGGACGTCGCGAAGGCAGTCTCCGACGCGAAGGCCGGCAAGCTCGAGTACCGCACCGACCGTGGCGCGAACATCCACGTCTCGATCGGCAAGAAGAGCTTCGACGAGCGCCAGCTCACCGAGAACTACGCCGCGCTCGTGGACGAGATCGTCCGCGCGAAGCCGTCGGCGTCCAAGGGTCGGTACATCCGTCAGATCACATTGACCTCGACGATGGGGCCTGGGATCCACGTGGATCCGGCGCGCACCCGCGGGATCGTCGAGGAGCTCGAGGAGAGCGCAGAACCCGTTTCCGCTTAGCCAAAACGCCCGTTGCCGAAGACCGGAGGCAGCCCGCAAGGGCAGAGGACCTCCCGAGGCGCGCGAAGGCCGAAGGATTCACCTCTTCGTCCGAGCCCGCCTGTGTGCGGGCTCGACTGATTCAAGGAGGTGATTCGATGCACAAGGAAGACAAGGAGCGGCTCGTCAACGAGTTGACCGAGCGGCTCAAGCGCTCGCAGACGTTGATCGTCGCGGACTATCGCGGGCTGACGAACGCCGAGATCGACGGGCTGCGAGGGGTGCTGCTCGAGCAGGGCGCGCGGTTCTCCGTCGTCAAGAACACGTTGACGCGGAGGGCGGCCGAGGCCGCCGGTGCCGACGCGCTGCTCGCGCTGCTCGAAGGGCCGACGGCGATCGCGTTCCTCGAGTCGGGCGGCGACCCGGCCGCGGTGGCCAAGGCGCTCGCCGACACGGCGAAGACCACGCGTGTGCTGGCCATCAAGGGCGGCCTGCTCGAAGGCAGGCCGATGTCGGCGGAGGAGGTCGAGGCACTGGCCAAGCTCCCGCCGGCGGAGGTTGTCCGGGCTCAGCTGCTCGGTGCGATCACGGCGCCGCTCACGACGATCGTCGCGCTCTTCAACGCCCCGCTTCAGAACCTCGTGGGCTTGATCGACGCGAGGATCGAGCAGCTGGAGGCCCAGGGCGACACGTCTGCGGCGGACACTGTCGAAGTTAGTGGCTCAGAGCCACAAACTCGCGAAGCCGTGTCCGAAACCGACGAAGCGCCCGCAGAACCGATGGAGAACAGCGCCGAGAGCGAGACCGAAGAAGGCGCTGAGGGAGATAGTGACAAAGAGCCACAAACTCTCGAGGCGTCCGTGGAAGCCGAGGCGCCCACGACTGACGAAACCGAATCCGGCGAGGATGCGACAGCATCCGAGC
>JALZOQ010000084.1 GCA_030913835.1 Actinomycetota bacterium
GCCGGGACCATGTAGGCGGGAAGGCGGCCCTCCATCCACGTGCGCAGTGCCTCCGGCTCGAGCATCGCACCCTGATCGAGCACGGCGTACGCCACGAGCCGCCGACTGCGCACATCGTCGCCGACGATCCGCGCGACGGCTGCCCGCACCGTCGGATGTTGCTCCAGCACCGCGGCGATCTCTCCCAGCTCGATGCGGAACCCGCGCAGCTTGACCTGGTCGTCACGGCGGGCGACGAAGTCGATCGAGCCGTCGGTCAGGAACCGACACAAGTCGCCCGTCCGATAGAGCCGTGCCCCCGGCTCGGCCGAGAACGGGTCCGGGACAAACGCGTCGGCAGTCCGGCTTGGGCGCCCGAGGTAGCCGCGGCCGACGCCGACGCCCCCGATGTGCAGCTCGCCGACGATGCCCTCGGGAACCGGTTCCATGCCACCGTCGAGGATGTAGCTACGCGCGTTCGCGACCGGCCGTCCAATGGCCGGGCGGCTCAGGCCGTCGAGGGTGGCCACCGTCGTCCAGACCGTCGCCTCCGTCGGCCCGTACGCGTTGAAGAGGCGGCGGCCGCCAGCCCAAGCACCTGCGATCTCCTGGGAGCAGGCCTCGGCCGCCGCGATCACGGTCTCGAGGGACGGCACCGCCGTGGGGTCGAGCGCGGTGAGGGCGGACGGCGTGATGATCGCCGCTGTCACTCCCAAATCTTCGATCGTCCGCTCGAGCGCCGGACCGGGTAGGAGCTCGGCAGCCGGCGCCATGCAAAGGGTTGCGCCGCAGCCGAGAGCCCAGACGATCTCGAAGATCGACGCGTCGAAGCTCGGCGACGAGAGCTGCAGCACCCGGTCGCCCGAACCGGGGTCGAACGCCGTCCGGACAGCCAGGGCGAGGTTCGAGAGCCCGCCGTGCTCAAGCATCGCGCCTTTCGGCCGGCCGGTCGTACCGGACGTGTAGATGACGTAGGCGAGGCGGCGCGGATCGACGTCCTCGAACGGCGGCGCGTCCGCCGGTCGCGGCGGCTCCCGCTCCAGATCGTCCCAGAGCACCAGCCGGTCCGCGTGGGCTGCGAACCGGTCCGCAAGGGCTGACTCCGTCAGGATCCACTGGGCGCCCGAGTCCTCGACCATGAACTCGAGTCGGCGGCGCGGGAGGGCCGGGTCGAGCGGGAGATAGGCGCCGCCCGCTGCGAGCACGCCGAGGAACGACACGACGAGCCGGGGCGACCGGTCCAGGCAAACCGCGATCCGGGATTCATCACCGGCGCCACGGCCTCGCAGGGCGTGGGCCAGTCGATTCACTTGGGCCCGCAGGTCCTGGTAGGTGATCGTCTGGTCGGCGAAGACGACCGCGGGCGCTTGGGGGGCGAGGTCTGCTTGTCGCTCGAACGCCGCCGGGAACGATGCGGGCGCTTCCTCGTACGAGCCGGACGAGCTCCATTCGCGCAGCACGCGGTCCTTCTCGTCGGGCGACAGGAGCGAGACGGCGGCAATCGACGCGTCGGGGGCTGCGGCGACGCCCTCGAGAACCCTGAGAAAGCCGTCCGCGAACCGGCCGATCGTCGAGTCGTCGAACAGGGCACGGCTGTACTCCCACGACGCGACCAGATCGTCGTGCTGGGTAACGGTCACTGTCAGGTCGAACTTGGCGACCCCGGGGAGTACCGCACCCTCGGTGGGGATCGGCGCCTCGGCCAGCTCGCTGCCCACGACGTTCTGGAGCACGAACATCACGTCGACGAGCGGATTGCGATCCAGCGAGCGCACCGGGGTCAGGTGCTCGACGAGCTTCTCGAACGGCAGGTCTTGATGCGCGTACGCGCCCAGGGTCGTCTCCCGGACGCGGCCGAGCAGATGACGGAACGTCGGGTCTCCAGAGACGTCGACGGGAAGCGCGAGCGTGTTGACGAAGAGACCGATCAGCCGCTCGGTCTCGGGGCGCGTTCGATTCGCCGTCGCGGTTCCGAGCACGAGGAGGTCCTGACCGGTGACTCGCTGGGCGAAGATGGCGAATCCCGCGAGCAGGGTCATGAACATGGTCGCGCCTTCCTCGGCGCCGATCTCCTCGAGCCGCTTGGACACGCCGCGCGGTACCGCGAACGACTGGATCCCGCCTCGGTGATCCGGAACCGCCGGCCGCGGCCTGTCGGTCGGCAGCTCGCACCGCGGCGGATCGGTGCCCAGCAGCTCGGACCAGTAGGCGAGGCGCCGCTCGAGCAGATCGCCGGTCAGCTGCCCGCGCTGCCAGGCGGCGTAGTCGGCGTACTGAATCGGCGGGGGCGGAACTGCGGGTACCGCGCCGTTCCCCGACGCGGCGAGCAACGTCTGCAGCTCCTCCAGCAGGAGGCCCTGCGACCAGCCGTCGGTGACGATGTGGTGCGTCGTCACCTTCAGCAAAGCCAATTCGTTGCTCACACGCAGCAGACACGCACGGAGCAACGGGCCGCGCTCGAGGTCGAACGGAGCCTCCTCCTCGCGCGCGGCCCACGCCCACGCGGCGGGTGACGTGCGCGCATCGAAAACCGGGACCTCCGTGCGGCGAACCGGGCCGACCCTCTGGAAGGGCGTGCCCTCGGTCGCTCCGAACGTCGTCCGCAGCACCTCGTGGCGGCGCATGACGTCCTCGAGTGCGGCGGCCACGAGCTCAGGATCCGTGGCACCCGGGAGCCGGATCTGCAGCGTCACGTTGTAGAGCGCGGTCCCGGGATAGAGCTGGTCGAGCCACCAGAGCCGTTGCTGAGCGAACGACAGCGGCAGGGGCCGATCGCGCCGCACCGGCTCGATGCTCGTGTCGTCCGCCCGGGGGGCCGAGCCCAGGCGCGCCGCGATCCCGGCCGGCGTCGGCGCTTCGAAGAAATCCCGCAGCGTGAGCTCGACGCCGAACGCCTCGCGCACGCGGGCGACGACCCGGGTGGCGAGCAGCGAGTGCCCGCCGAGCTCGAAGAAATTGTCGGTGACGCCGACGCGAGCATCCGGCAAGAGCTCGCTCCAGATGCCGACCAGGACGTGCTCCGCATCAGAACGTGGTGAGCTGAACCCGTCGGTGCGAAGCCGCGCTCCGTCCGGGCCGGGCAGCCTCTTGCGATCGACCTTTCCGTTTGCCCGGCGCGGCAGCTCCGGGACCGGGACAAAGAGCGCGGGAACCATGTAGCGGGGAAGGGCTTCGCGGCAGAACGCGGACAGGGCCTCCGCCGTCGTCTCCGACCCTTCCTCGAGCACGGCGTAGGCGACGATCTGCTTCTCCCCGGCGCCGTCGAGGTGGACCGTTGCGGCCACCTCGAGGATCTCCGGATGGCGGCTCAGCACCGCCTCGATCTCGCCGAGCTCGATCCGGTACCCGCGGACCTTGACCTGGTCGTCGCCGCGCCCGACGAACTCGAGCGAGCCGTCGGGCGAGTGACGGGCGAGATCCCCGGTTCGGTACATGCGCTCGCCCGGTCGATCGGCGAAGGGATCCGGCAGGAACGAGCTCGCGGTCAGCGCGGGCCGGTTGAAGTAGCCGCGGGCGAGGCCGGTTCCCGCTAGGTGGACCTCGCCGACGACCCCGACCGGCAC
>JALZOQ010000099.1 GCA_030913835.1 Actinomycetota bacterium
ACTCGTTCCTAGGCAAGCTCGTCGAGGCTACGCGCGGCGTGCGGGTCGGCGATCCCGAGGACGCAACGACCGAGATGGGCCCACTGATCAGCGCCGAGCATCGCGACAAGGTTGCTTCGTACGTGGACGACAGCACGTTCACCGGGGACGTCCCGGAGGGCGACGGCTTCTGGTTCCCATGCACGCTCGTCGAGGCCACGAACGACGACCGGATCGCGCGCGAGGAGGTCTTCGGCCCCGTCGCCGCCGTGATCCCGTTCGTCGACGAGGAAGAGGCGATCCGGCTCGCCAACGACACGCCGTACGGGCTCTCCGGGTCGATCTGGACGGAGAACGGTGCACGCGCTCTTCGGGTCGCCCGCGCGCTCGACGCCGGTGTCCTGTCCCTGAATGCGAACACGTCCGTGCGGGTGCAGACGCCCTTCGGGGGGTTCAAGCAGTCGGGCTTCGGCCGCGAGCTCGGCATGCACGCGCTCGACGGCTACTCCGAGGTCAAGAACGTCTTCATGGCGACGACGTGAACCGGCTCGAGGACAAGGTCGTCGTGATCACCGGCGCGGGCGGCGGGATGGGTCGCGACGCGGCGCTGCTCTTCTCCGAAGAGGGCGCGCGGGTGTGCGTCGCGGACGTGGACGGCGACGCGGCCGAGAGCGCGGCGGGCGAGGCTCGGGACGCGTTTGCTGTGCAGGTGGACGTGTCCGACTCCGACAGCGTTCGCCGGATGTACGAGGCGACGGCCGAGCGCTACGGCGGCGTGGACGTCCTCTACAACAACGCCGGGATCTCGCCCGCGGACGACGGCTCGATCCTCGAGACCGAGCCCGACGCGTGGCAGCGCGTCCAGGACGTGAACACGAAGGGCGTGTACCTCTGCTGCAAGCACGGGATCCCGTACCTGCTCGAGCGCGGCGGCGGCTCGGTGATCAACGTCGCGTCGTTCGTCGCCATCCTCGGCGCCGCAACGTCGCAGATCTCCTACACCGCGTCGAAGGGCGCCGTGCTCTCGCTCAGCCGGGAGCTGGCGGTGCAGTTCGCGCGCCGGGGCGTGCGCGTGAACGCGCTCTGCCCCGGCCCCGTCTAGACTCCGCTCCTGCTGCGCATCTTCGGCGACGACCCCGCCGCCTACGAGCGCCGCCGCATCCATCTGCCGATGGGACGACTCGCGAAGCCGCGCGAGATCGTCAATGCGGCGCTCTTCCTCGCGAGCGACGAGTCGTCGTACGTGAACGGCGCGACGTTCCTGGTCGACGGCGGCCTCACCGCCGCCTATGTGACGCCCGAGTAGCCCGCTCAGATCTCCTCGTCCAGCTTCGTCCGCTCGTTCTCGACGTCGCCCGTGTTGCGAGTGTCGCGGGGCTCGATGACGAGCAGGTGAGTCTCGTCCTCCGCGCTAGGGCAGTGCTCCACGCCTCGCGGCACGACGAACAGCTCGCCCTTCTCGAGCACCACGTCGCGGTCTCGGAGCTGCATCCTGAGCCGGCCTTTGAGCACGAGGAAGAGCTCGTCCGTGTCGTCGTGCTTGTGCCAGACGAAGTCGCCCTGCACCTTGCCGACGTAGACCTTGTAGTCGTTCAGGTAGGCGACGATCTTCGGCGAGAACGCCTCGTCGAAGGACGCGAGCTTGGCGGCGAGGTTGACCTTGTCATTCATGCGATCGAAGCTAGGCGCCGAGCGTTAGCGGCTGCCGCAGACCCGGAGGGCGTTCAGGCAGTAGTCGACGAGCCGCTCCAACCCGGCCTGCTGCCAGACGTTGATGAAGTCCGCGTGACCGGAGATCTGCCCCATCGACGCCAACTCGACGTCCGCCCCGCCGGCGACCGGGTACTGCATCACCAGCGTGATGGACGGCACCGCGACCGGATGCGCGGTGTCGCACCGGCCCCGCGTGGAGTACGCCATGTGACTCTTGTGGTTCGCGCTGTCCAGGCGCTTGCCGTCCCAGCAATCGGGGAAGCGGACGTTCAGGCGCAGGCTTGTCGCACGGCCGGCCGGGCAGGTCGGCACCTTCCTGCTGGACGGCGCGACGCCACCTGTCTTGCCACAGTCCCAGAACGTCACACGCAGGCTTTGCGGTGCCGTCGCGTGCTGGTCGCCGGAGATCATCTTCAGCCCCTGCGGGAAGGCACGCACACGCTGGATCGTCCGCCGGCGGTAGTAGACCGTCGCTTCGGCCGGAGCCGTGGGCTGGTTGTCGACGAGCAGCGTCGGGGCCCAGTAGGCCGCCCTGTCCTCGGAGCGCTCGCAGGTGGTCGCGGCGCCGCGGAGCGAGGCTGGAGTCGAGAAGGCGTCGGTCGAGACGTTGCCGATGAACGTATGGCCGTGGGATAGGCCGGGCTGTCCGGGAAAGACGATCGGGTCGTCGGGCTTCCGGTGGCTGAACTTGCAGACCGTGATGAAGTTGACCGGCTCGAGGCGGCGCAGGTCGGTGGCCGTCACGTCTCCGGACGAGCGTCCCGCGAGTGCCACGGAGGCGAGGACCGAGCCGATTGCGGCGAGCGCGAAGACCAGCGCGATGGGCTTCCGCGAGTGCATAGCCTAGTAGTCGTCGAACGTGCAGCCGACGCCGTCGCGGTTGCCGTCGAGGTCGTGGGGATCGGGGTCCGAGATCGTGCGGAGGACGCGGAACTTGCGGAACGGGATGTCCGCGCAGTTGAGGTCAGGCGGCGGGGCGGGGATGCAGACGGTGGGATAGCTCGGATGGCAACCGGCCGCGCGGCTCGAGCCGGGCTCGCCTGTGGTCACGGTCGTCAGCGCCGCGGTCGAGTCGTTTTCCACGTTCGAGTCGTGGATCGACCGGCCTGCGCAGGCCGCACGCAGGCACGCCGTGAACCGCGTCGCGGCCCGGGTCGAAGCGAGGCCGGGAGTCGTGAGACGGATGAGGAACTTGACGGTCATCGTGCCGCCGCTTCGGATCGTGCCGAGCGAGCAGGTGGCGATCCAGCTCTGCGCGGCGCAGGCGCGCCCCACCGAGACGAACGCCGATGAGCCAGGCGGCCGCAGCTCGAGCCCGACGTTCGACGCCGGCAGCGAGCCGAGATTCGACACGCGCGCGACGTACTCGATCTCAGTCCCGACGCGCGCGTCCTCGGGTGCCTCGAGCGCGACGGCGACGTCCGCGGCGCAGGCTCGCCACATGCCGCGGTTCGCGACTTCGGCGGCCCGCTGCACGGGCACGTAGGAGGCGAACCGTGTGAACCCCGTCCCCCACGAGTCCATTTGCACCGCGCCCTGGCCAAGCAGCAGGCGGCCGAGATCGCCTCGGCCGGCGACGGAGACATATGCGGTCCGGCCACGCAGCGTGAGAGATAGGCGTCGGGAGGACGCGAGCGCGCGGAGGGCCGCCGCTGACCCGCGGGAGTAGCAGGAGCCGGCGGGCGGCGCGGCGACGCCGAGCAGCTTCACGCGCTCGACCCGGCCGGCGATTCGGACGTCGAGCGTGTCGCCCGAGACGACGCGGACGAGCTCCCCGCTCAGCGGAGCCGCTTTCGTCGCCGGCGCCGCGTCCGAGACGACGAGCGCGAGCGCCATCAGCGCGAGGATCGAGAGGAACCGCGGCACCGCACAGGAGGTTACCCCCGGGAGACACGGCCGGATTGGTCAGGGATTGC
Organism: Actinomycetota bacterium; assembly: GCA_030913835.1. GTDB lineage: Bacteria > Actinomycetota > Thermoleophilia > Gaiellales > Gaiellaceae > UBA5186. Next base: position 3,609 of record JALZOQ010000099.1, read on the forward strand.
GGGTGTTGACCGCGCAAGCGGCCAGCCCGCGCCGCCGCGCGGGGCCTGCCGGGACCCGAGCGATTACCAGCTCGCGGCAGACCCGGCGGCGCGTCTCCTGATCCGGCGAGGTCATCCCGTCCCCGGCCGGGTCCTCGGCGCACGTCTGCTTGAGCTCCGCTTTCAGCGCCGGAGCGAGCGCCGAAGCGTCGATCCGGCGCTCGCAGCTCGCGATCGCCTGCTCCCGGGCCGTCGGGCGCGCGGCGGTCGTGCCGGAGTGGTCCCCGCTTCCACAGCCGGTAACGACGCCCACGAGCGTGAGCACGAGGAAGGGTCTCATCGCCCCGTCAGGGTAACGCGGCGCCTAGCTGTACCCGGGACCGCGCATGCCTCTTTTGCGGGTCATCGCCAGCCACGCCGAAGCGCGATCAGGCGGGCTTGGCGCTCATCGCCCAGATCGCAACGACGTACGCCGCCAAGAGGATGAGCGAGATGGCCATCGTCAGCTTGAGCAGACCGGCGCCCCTACCGCTCTCGAGCCGACGCACGCCGATGCCGCCGAGAATCAGCGAGATGAGGAGGAGCAGACCACCGACCTCCGCTACCACAAAGCCGATCGCTGTCCAGGCGGAGTCGATTGGAGCGTCGTCGAGCCCTTCCTTCGAGTAGATCCATTCGGCGCCGACGAACATTAGGATCCAACCCGGAAGCGCGACGGTGAGGAGCGAGAAGTAGCCCAGCCGGAGGATGCGCGCGTCGCCCCGCGCGAACGTAAGGGCGGACGCTCCGGTGAGCACACCCCCGACCAGGATCATCGCGCCGCCAACGTGCAGCAAGAGCGGGAAGTTCCAGCTGTCCGGACGGATCGCAGCCAGCATGTTCATGCGCCCGGCTTCCAGATCATGTCGAGGAGGATCAGGGCGACTGCGATCGTCGTCAACGAGTGCATCAGCAACCCGGACGCAGTCCGGTTCAACGCGAGCAGCTCGGCGCTCGGGCCGGTCTGCCCGGACGCCTGGAGCTCCCCGGCCCGCTTCATCCCTGCGATGAATGCAGCCCCTGCCCTCCGACCCGTCTCCATCGCGATCGCCCAGAGGACGATTGCGGCGATCACCCACCCGTCCCAGACCTTGTAGGCATCGAGGGAGATCGCCAGCCAGATTCCGAAGACGATCGTGCCGGTCCCGCCGATGCCGACAGCGACGTTGCCGACCTTCGCAACCGGCCCCATGCGGACGGTGGCTTCAGGCAGGTCGGTCCGGCGGCCCGCAACCACGAGAATCCAGAACAACACGATTCCCGCCACCAGGGCGAAGGCGCTGAGCACGTGCAGCGCAAGGATCCAGTCGTTCACGTCCACTGGGCAATCCTACGACCTTGCTCCACGCACCGTTCGAGTCACGGCGGGCGGGCGCGATCGCGCGCTAGACGTTCTTCAGCGAAGCCAGTGCGAGAGGTCCCGCCCAATGAGGTGCTCAAGCCGGCGGATGTCCTCGTTGTAGCCCTCCACGAGACTGGCCCGGGTCTCGACTCGAATAGGCGCCCGCACGAGGTTGGCGGGTTGAAGCCGCGCGATCACCCGGTGCCCCCAGCGCTCCGGAATCACCGCCTTCGCCGCCTCCTTTAGGGAATGGCGTTGCGTGAGCACTCGCTGGAGGCGCGCGCTCCTGGGCCGACCCGACGGGTTGTAGCGCATGCCGACGTCCGGCCGGAAGCCTTCGTCGACGCCCAGGAAACCGAAGAGGTTTGCGAGAACCCGGTGCGGATCCTGATCGAGGTCCTCGTAGAGGTACACGCGGATCATGCTCGGATCGAACCGGTCGAAATACCGCGCGAGATTCCGATGGTAGAACCCTTGATCGCGATAGTGCCAGCTGTAATACCAGCCGTCGGCGATCCGTCGGGGCTCGGCGCGGAGCGCCTCCTCGAAATCGGCGAGCGGCTCGTAGCCGTCGCGCGTCTGATACAGGAATCCTGAGTAGGCCCTTTCCACCGGATTTCGCAGCACGGCGACGAGCTTGACGTCCGGGATGTACCGGGCGATCGCCTCGGGCGCAGCCTGATGGTGCAAATAGAGAACCGATGCCTCGCCCACCGCCCGCTCGTTGCGTACCCCGGCAAACAGCTCCCGGTACGCCTCGAGCGTGGTCGTGGTCTTCTCGCGGAGCCTCTCGTCCCCGGGCCCGCGGAAGTCGAGTGGATGTCCCTCGAGCGCGAAGAATCTCGGCTCCTTGACCGGGCTCATGAAAATCTGGGGATGCTGTCCGAGGTAGTGGTACAGGGAAGTCGTGCCAGCCTTGGCGGCACCGATGACGAGGAACGTGGGAAAGCCGCGGGTGGAGGGCACGCCGCTTCCGCCCTAGCTCTGGAGCCAGGCGACGTCGTCGGGATGGATCCTCTTCTCCTGCCATCTCGAGAAGTGCTGGGGGTCGGTCACGCGTCGGCCCAGCGCAATCGGTCGCGCCTCGGCTGAGCCGAAGAGCTCGACGTAGTCCTTGTAGAAGCCGTCACACACAGGCTGCGCGTCGCATGTCGAGCAGGCCGGGACATGACGATAACCGGTGTACTCCTGCGCCCGAACACGCGCCTCTGTCTGATACCTCGCCTCGAGCGAGGACGATGTCGGGCGCCTCGACAAGGCGATTTCCAGCCGCTGCTTCACCTGGTGAAGCCAGGTGCCGACCCGGGGCACGCGCGTAGCCAGTCGGCGGAGCGGTCCGCGGAGCCGGCCGAGTCGGAGCCGCGGCCCCAGCCCGAAAGTCGGGGTGAGAGCCGCGTCGCGCGTGCGCTGTGCGGGCAGGTCTGTCCACGACCAGCTCGCGAAATCGTTCTCGTGGAGGTCGTAAGGGATCTGGGGAAAATCGTAGACCGAGCTGTGGTGGCGCTCGGCGACGACGCAGAAAGGCAAGTAACGGACGTTGGCCTCGACACCTGCCTCGGCCAGAAGGTCCAGCGCCTGGTTGAGAGGTGCCCGGAGCTCCTCGTATCGCGGCACGTTCTCTTCGCTTCGCTTTCCCGTCTCCTGGTCATTGAACGGATTGAACCCGAGGAAATTGACGACCTCGGCTTCGGTGCGTACGGCTAGCCGCGCGATGTCGGCGAGCTGAGGAATGGCGGGCTTGGAGAGCACCGTGTTGAAGCGGAACGGGACGCCCTCCTCCTGCAGGTTCCGAAGGGCTCTCATCTGCCTCTCGTGGGCTCCCTCTCGCTGGACGAGCTGATCGTAAACGGGACCGAGGCCTTGGACGCTCACGAGGAAGTCGCGGATACCGGCTTGCTTGTAACGCGCGACGACCGCTCGGCTCGACAGCGCCTGCGCGTTGGTGATGATTGTGGGCGAGAGCCCGATCTCCTTGCAGTAGGCAACGAGCTCGTAGATGGGCGGCCAGAGCGTGGGCTCGCCCCCCTGGATGTCGATCGAGTTGTTCCCGTAGTCCTCGACCAGAGTCCGGCAGATGTCCTTCGCCTTCTGGAGCGTCATGAAGGCGTGCTCAGG
>JALZOQ010000104.1 GCA_030913835.1 Actinomycetota bacterium
TGGCCTTGGCTGCCGCAAGCGCCACGATCGCAAGCGCGAGGGCAAACTCTCCAAATCTCATCGAGTGCTTCCCAAGCGGGTAACCCGACCGAATGAAGATCGTCCTCTGGCACGGCTACCTGCTCGCCGGGACCGGATCGAACGTCTACACGCGCGCCCTCGCGCGGGAATGGGCGCGCGCGGGGCACGACGTCACGCTCGTCAGCCAGGAGCCGCACCCCGAGCGCCACGACCTCGGCGGAGCGCGTGCGACCCGCCCCGAGCTCCCGGACGGCCTCCTGCCGGTGTTCGTGGTGGACAGGTACCAGGGCCTGACCCCGGTGTTGCTCCAGGACATGTCCGCGAAAGAACGTATGCGCTATGTCGAGGCGAACGCCGCCGCCGTGCGGGAGCTCCTCCCAGCCGACCTCGTCTTCGCGAACCACGTCCTCATGGGCGGTGCGGTCGCCGCCGCGGCCGGAGCCCCCTACGCGGTCAAGGCACACGGCTCCGAGCTCGAGTACTCGATACGCGGTAACGAGGAGCTAGCCGCGTGGGGGAAGCAGTCGCTCGCCCGAGCCGAAGCAGTGTTCGTCGGGTCCGGGCACATCCGCGCCGTGCTCGAAGACATCGTGGGTCACGTCGATCGCGTCTACGAGGTCCCACCCGGGGTCGACGTCGACGAGTTCAGGCCCGAGCCGCGCGAACAGGCGCTCGCGGGCCTACTCGAGGAGGCCCGTAACGATGCGCCCAATCCCGGCAACGCCAGCGAGCGCCTCCCCGACGAGGGAAACGCGGAGCGCCTCGCCGAGTTCCTCGCAGGCCCCAGCGAGCCCACGGTCGTCTACTTCGGCAAGCTGCTCTACAACAAGGGCGTCCACGTCCTGCTCGACGCGTTGCGGCGAGTGGATGCCCGCGCGGTGATCGTCGGCTTCGGGGACTATCGTGCCGAGCTCGAGGCCGCCGCCTCGCCCAGGGCTTTGTTCACCGGACCGCTCGAGCACCGCCACCTCGTCCATCTCCTGCCGCTCGCGGACGTCACGGTCGTGCCCTCGATCTTCCCGGAGGCATTCGGGATGGTCGCTGCAGAGGCGGCCGCTGCAGGCTCACCGCCGCTCGTCGCCCGACACTCCGGTCTCGCCGAGGTCGCCGAAGGGCTTGAGGCGGAGTACCCGCCGGAGCACCGCGCCCTCGCGAGCTTTCGCACGGGTGACGTGGACGATCTCACCGCGAAGCTCGAGGCGCTGCTCGCGCTGCCGCGGGCGGAACGCGAGGCTCTCGGCGCCGCCGCCCGCCGCGCTGCGGTGGCCCGCTGGAGCTGGGCCGGCGTCGCCGAACGGCTGCTCGACCCCTTCAAATACCATCCGCCCTGATGGGCGACGAGCAGCGGCTCTCGCCGGACGAGCAGCTCGCGGTCGCCCGCGAGGCGTTCGAGTCCGGGACCGACCTCACCCTCGCAGTCGAGGAGGAGTTCGCGCTCCTCGATCCGGAGACGCTCGAGCTCGCGAACCGATTCGAGGAGCTCCAGGCCGCCTCCGTCGGGACCGAGCTCGAGGAGAACCTCGTCGGGGAGCTGATCGCGTCGGAGGTGGAGATCAAGACCGGTCGCTGCGACTCGTTCGCGGAGGCTTCGCGCGCGCTCGGCGAGCGCCGGATCCAGCTGCACGACCTCGCGACGAGCGTGGGCCTCGCGCTCGCCGCGACCGGCACGCACCCGTGGAGCCGCTGGCAGGACCAGCGCATCATCGACACGCCGCACTACCGGCGGAACGACGAGCTGCTCCGCTACGTCGTCTGGCGCAACAACACCTTCGGCCTGCACGTGCACGTCGGGATCAAGGGCGCCGACCGCGCCGTCGCCGTCACGAACGCCCTCCGCAACGTTCTGCCGGAGCTGCTCGCTTTCTCCGCCAGCTCGCCGTTCGTCGAGGATGTCGTTTCGGGCCTGCACTCGGCGCGCACGGAGATCTTCACGAAGATGTTCCCGCGCTGCGGGATCCCGGACGTCTACGACGGCTGGGCAGGCTTCGAGGACTACGTGGGCTTCCTCTACAGCACCGGCTCGATCACCGAGCACACCCAGCTCTGGTGGAGCGTGCGCCCGCACCTGGCGTTTCCGACCGTCGAGATCCGGATCTGCGACGCGCAGCCGGAGCTCGCCGACGCGCAGGCGTTGAGCGCGCTCGCCTACGCGGTCACCGCGCGCTACGCCCGCGCCGTCGACGAGGGCGAGCCGATCCCGGCGTATCCGCACCGTCTGCTGGAGGAGAACCTGTGGCGTGCGATCCGCTACGGGCTCTCCGGTGAGC
>JALZOQ010000129.1 GCA_030913835.1 Actinomycetota bacterium
GCCCTGGCCTGAACGAGGGTGCCAGGCACCGGGCGCGTCCCGCCGGGACGCGCCCGGGGTCAGACCCCGGCCATGGCCCGGCGAGCCGGCCATGGCGACAGGGCGCGCGAGTATCCTGAAAGCCCGACACCGCGGGAGAGGAGCGATTCGAATGGCCGTCGCGCAGGAGACCTTTCAGCACCTGACGAGCGCCGGGCTCGGCGAGATCGACCCGGAGATCGCCCGGCTCCTCGAGCGGGAGCTCGAGCGGCAGCGCGGCCAGATCGAGCTGATCGCCTCCGAGAACTTCACGTGGCCGTCGATCCTCGAGGCGATCGGGTCTACGCCGACGAACAAGTACGCGGAGGGCTATCCGGGGCGTCGCTACTACGGCGGCTGCGAGGTCGTGGACGAGATCGAGACCACGGCGATCGAGCGCGCCAAGCAGCTCTTCGGCGCCGAGCACGCGAACGTCCAGCCGCACGCGGGCGCTCAGGCGAACATGGGCGCCTACTCAGCCGTCCTCCAGCCGGGCGACACGATCCTCTCGCTCAGCCTCGATCACGGCGGCCACCTCACGCACGGCCTCAAGGTCAACTTCTCCGGCCGGATGTACACGATCGCGCACTACGGCGTCAGCCGCGAGACGATGGTCGTCGACTATGACGCGGTGCTCCGGCTCGCGAAGGAGCACAAGCCGCAGCTGATCGTCTGCGGCGGCTCGGCCTACCCACGCACGGTCGATGCGGAGCGCTTCAAGGAGATCGCCGACGAGGTCGGGGCGATGCTCCTCTGCGACATGGCCCACTTCGCCGGCCTGGTCGCCGCCGGCCTGCACCCGAACCCGGTCCCGCACTGCGACTTCGTCACCTCGACCACGCACAAGACGCTCGCCGGCCCGCGCGCCGGTTTCATCCTCTGCAAGGAGGAACACGCGAAGGCCGTCGACCGCGCCGTCTTCCCCGGCATGCAAGGCGGCCCGCTGGAGCACACGATCGCCGCGAAGGCGACCTGCTTCAAGATCGCCATGACCGACGCGTTCCGCGACTACCAGCGCCAGATCCGCGCGAACGCCGACGCGCTCGCCGAGTCGCTGCTCGAAGGCGGCCTCGACGTGCTCACCGGCGGAACCGACACCCACCTGATGCTGCTGGACCTGCGTGCCTCCGAGTTCTCAGGCAAGGATGCCCAGGAGCGGCTCGAAAGCGTCAACGTGACCACGAACCGGAACACGATCCCGTTCGACGAGCGCCCGCCGATGATCGCCTCCGGCCTGCGGCTCGGCACCCCCGCGGCAACGATGCGCGGCTTCGACGAGGAGGACTTCCGCGAGGTGGCGTCGATCATCGTCGACGCCCTGAAGCCGGATCTGGACGCCGGCGCGCTGGTCGGCCGGGTCGAGGCGCTCTGCGCCAAGCGACCGCTGTACCCGGGCTTCCGCGGCTACACGTCCTACGCATGAGCGCCACCGTGACCGGCCGCTTGATCCAGGTCGACCACCCGCTCGTCCAGCACAAGCTCTCGTACCTGCGGGACAAGGAGACGCCGACCGTCCACTTCCGCAAGCTCGTCAACGAGCTGACGCTCCTGCTGACCTACGAGGCGACGAAGGAGTTCCCGACTGAGCCCGCCGAGATCGAGACGCCGCTCGAGAAGATGACCGCCCAGCGGATCTCGGGCAAGAAGGTCGCGGTTTGTCCGGTGCTCCGCGCCGGCCTCGGGATGCTCGACGGCGTCCTGTCGCTGATCTCCGGCGCGCGGGTGGGGTTCATCGGCCTCTACCGCGACGAGGAGACGCTCCAGCCGATCGAGTACTACGTCAAGCTGCCGGCGGATCTCGCGGAGCGGGACGCGATCGTGCTGGACCCGATGCTCGCGACCGGCAACTCGAGTGCCGCCGCGATCGCCACGGTGAAGGCCCAGGGCGCGCGCTCGGTCATCCTCGTCTGCCTCGTCGCCGCCCCGGAGGGGATCGAGCACCTCCAGGAGGAGCACCCTGACGTCACGATCGTCACCGCGGCGATCGACCGCGGCCTCAACGAACGCGGCTTCATCGTCCCCGGGCTCGGCGACGCGGGAGACCGCCTCTACGGGACGAAGTGAAGCTCGCGCTCGACACGCTCGGCGACAACCTTCAGGTCGCCTACGGCGCGATCCTCGCGCTCGTGATCGTCGTCCTGCTCACGCCGGCCGTGGGCGGGATGGCCCGGATGCTCGGCGTCGTCGGGCGGGAGGAGCCGGGCCGCAGGCCGAACGCGCGTGCCGTGCCGCGCCTCGGCGGGATCGCGCTGTTCCTCGGGATCTTCGTGCCGGCTCTCGCCTTCCTCGACATCGGGCGTGAGATGCGCGGGCTCCTCCTCGGGGCGGCGGTCGCGACGACCGTCGGTGCGGTCGACGACTTCCGCGGCCTGCGCTGGTGGGAGAAGCTCGGCGGCCAGGTCGCCGCGGCCTTGATCCCCACCTACTTCGGGATCTGGGTGCACCGGTTCACGTTCCCCGTGCTGGGGATCCACGAGCTCTCGCCCTGGATCGGCGTCACCGTGACCGTGATCTGGATCGTGGCGATCATGAACATGGTCAACTTCCTCGACGGTCTCGACGGGCTCGCGGCCGGCGTCTGCGCGATCTCGGCGGGGACCTTCAGCGTGATCGCACTCTCGCTCGGCAAGCCGCAGGCGGCAATCGCGACGGCGATCGTGCTCGGCGCGTGCCTCGGCTTCCTGCGCCACAACTTCTACCCGGCACGGATCTTCATGGGCGACTCGGGGGCGCTGCTGCTCGGGTTCGTCCTCGCGACGATCTCCGTCCAGTTCTTGCTCAAGACCGCCGCGATCGCGTCGCTCTTCTTCCCGCTGCTCGTCCTGGCGATCCCGATCCTCGACACGTCATTCGTGATCGCGAAGCGGATCAAGTACCGCCAGCCCGTCTTCGTCGGAGATCTGACGCACCTGCACCACCGACTGCTCAACATCGGCTTCTCGGAGCGGCGCGCCGTCGCCTACATCTACTTCTGGTGCGGCACGCTGGCGCTCGCGGCGCTCTCGACGCGGTTCATCCACCCGCACGCCCACGGGTTCTGGCACCCCTGGCGAACCGTCGCGGTCGGTGCGATCGGGCTGCTCGCGCTCGCCGCCTCCGTCTACATGGTCTACCTGCTGGAGATCGTCAAGCTCGCGAACCTGCGTATCCGCAGGCGGGAGGTCGCCGCGCCCGCGTCCGACCGCGTCGCTTGACCATGCGGTCGGCCGCGCCCAGAATCAAGCCGTTGTCTTCCGGTCGTTCCGTTGCAGCGCAGGGCCCGGCCGTAGGGGTCGCTCGCACCCGTCTCGTCTGGCTCGCGGTCGCGGCGCTCGTCGTCGCGGCCGCAGTCGGCTACGCCGTGCACAGGTCGAGCGGCTCGGGTGGCGAAGGGGCCAGCCGAGGGCTCGAGCCTGCCGTCGCGGCCGTCGTTCCGCTGCGGCCTGTGATCACCGGCATCGCTGTCGGGCCGGGGGGCGTGTGGGCGAGCTCGGAATCGGGTGGGGCGACGAACTCGAGCGCCGCGGGGCTGCTCTGGCGCATCGATCCGGCCACGAATCGTGCGGGCAGGCCGTTTACCGTCACGGGTGGGGGCCAGGGGATCGCGATCGCGGCCGGATCGGTCTGGACGGTCTCCCCGCACGGGACGAGCCGAGTTGACCCCGAAACCGGCCAGGTCGTGGCCCGGATCGAGGCCGCGCGCGGCTCCGAGATCGAGGGCGCCGGGAGCGACCTGTGGGTCGGCCGCATTCGGATCGACCCCGGCACCAACTCGGTCGCGACGGTCGGCTCGTTCGACGGTTTCGTGACCGCGATCGGCCCCGAGGGCACCTGGGCGCGAAGCGACGTGCTCGAGCGCGTGGAGCCGCGGACCGGCCGCGTGCTCGCGACCCTGCGCAGGCCGGGCTTCACGCCGAACGCCGTCGCGCTCGGAGGCGGATCGGTGTGGGTCGCGTACGCCAGCCGGACGGAGTGGGAGACGACCGCGATCGTCCGCATCGATCCGAAGACGAATCGATTCGCCGGCGACCTCGTCGTCCTCCGCGGACGCGTTCCTTCTGCCCTCGCCTACGCCGGTGGCGCGCTCTGGCTGCTGGCGCACAACGAGGAGGAGCAGGGCGCGCGTCTGACCCAGATCGACTCCGAGAGCGGGGCGGTCCTCGGGACGCCGCTGCACCTGACCGGAGGAACGCCCGCCCTCCTCGCGGCGGCCGGCAGGACGCTCTGGGTCGGCGAGGACCTCGACGTCGGCACGGTGACGCGCGTCGACCTCCGCTAAGCCCGCCGCGAAACCCTGAACAAACTGCGGCGTTTCTCGCGCAACCATAGGCTTTCTGCTGTTACAAGCAGGGCCGAAGCTTTGATAAGCTCGCGCTGCATGGAGCCCCCGCCTCGCTCGACCTTTCAGCCGGCCGGCGCCGGTGGGCTTCTGATCGGCGCCACCTCGGCCGTGATCGTCGTCGGCGCACTGATCGGATGGGCGCTGGGCGCGGCCGCGATCGGCGCGCTGATCGGCTCGGTCGTCGGGATCCCCACCGGGATCTTCGTCGTGTACCGCCGCTATCGAGGGTCGTTCTCGTGAGCGGCGGGCTCTTCGCGACTCCCCGGCCGGTGCCTGGGCGGCTACTGCCGGCGCTCGGCGGAGCGCTCGTGTGCGCCCTGGCGCTCCCGGTTTTCCTCCTCGGCGGCTGGAGCGTCGCCGGGTGGGCGCTCGGGTCAACCCTGTGGGCCGGCATCCTGGCGCTCGATCTCCTGCTGGCGCGGGCGCGCGCCTCCGCCGGTAGTCTCGCCGCCTCAGGCGTGCTGGCTTTCGGACTCTTCTTCAAGGCAATCGCGGTGCTCGTCGTGCTCTTCACCGCCGTAGCGCGGGATTCGCACCTCGCGCTCGCGGCCGTCCTCGTCTTCGGGCTTGCTTACACCCTCGACCGCGGCCTGCAGCTCGCGACCTACTTCGGGGCGGCGCGGTGAAGCGGCTGACGCTCCTGGCCGGGACGCTTGCGCTCGCGCTCCCGGGGAACGCGCTCGCACGGGGCGAGTTCGACCCGTCGCACGAGTTCGAGCAGCACGAGTGGATCCCGATTCACCTGGGGCCACTCAACCTTTCGATCACCAAGGCGGTCGTCTACCTCATGCTCGGGACGGCGGTGACGATCGGGCTCGGCCTCGTCCTGATGCGCGGCAAGACGCTCAACCGGCGCAACACCACCGGCGAGCTGATCTATGACCTCGCGCAGACGCAGGTTGCCGAGCAGGGCCTGCCCTCGAAAGCGATCGGACGCTGGTTCCCGTACGTCGCCTCGCTGATGCTCTTCATCTTCGTGGTGAACGCGCTCGGCTTCATCCCGCTGCCGCTGACGGGGGAGACCTGGCACGGCGTCCCGACCTGGGGGATCTACGCGGCGACCTCGTCGCTCTCGGTGACCCTCGCCCTCGCGCTGATCACGTTCGTCTTCACCCACTACGAGGGCGTGCGCTGGAACGGCCCGGTGCGCTACTTCAAGAGCTGGATCCCCGAAGCGCCGAAGCCACTGCTCGGTCTGATCGTCCCGCTCGAGATCCTCGGCCAGTTCATGCGCCTGATCTCGCTCTCCGTTCGTCTCTTCGCGAACATGCTCGCCGGGCACATCCTGATCCTCACGTTCCTCGGCCTGATCTTCATCTTCCAGTCCCTGGCGCTGGCCTTCGTGATCATCCCGGCGACGCTCTTCTACATGTTCGAAGTCGTGATCGTGGTCGGGATCCAGGCCTTCATCTTCGCTGCCCTGTCCGCCATCTACATCGGCTCGGCGATCGAGCCGGAGCACTAGGTGTCCGACCCGGCCCCGACCACCGGTTTCTGGCGCGCGATAAGACTGCGCCACTCGTCGTCCTCAGTCGCGCCCAGGCCACTCGGCCTGCGCGCTCCCTGCGTCCTAGATTGGCTTGCTTCTCGCACCCCAGAATCCCGGCGTCGGAACCGGGTCGAACACTAAGGAGGAACATGCTTTCGACCGTTATCGCCGCGACGTCAGGAGACGTCACCCTGGCCGGCAAGGCGATCGGCCTCGCGCTCGGCGTTGGCCTCGGCGCTCTCGGCGCCGGGATCGGCATCGGCAACATCTTCGGCTCGATGATCCAGGCCGTGGCCCGGCAGCCCGAGTTGCGCGGCGAGCTCACGGGCATCCAGTGGCTCGGGTTCGCGCTGACCGAGGCGGTCGTCTTCTACGGCCTGCTCGGCTCGATCCTCGCCTACGTCCTCGTCTAGTCCGATGACCGTCGCCGCCAACCCGCTCATCGAGGTCAACCCCGGGCTGATGATCTGGACGATCGTCTGCTTCCTGATCACGCTCTTCGTGCTGAAGCGGTACGCGTTCGGACCGATCCAGAAGACGATCGACGAGCGGCGCGAGCGAATCAGGCAGTCGATCGAGGAAGCGGAGCGCGCGCGAGAAGAGGCCCGGCGGCTGCTCGAAGAGCACAAGTCGCTGATGGGCCAGGCGCGCGGAGAGGCCGAGTCGATTCTCGCGGAGGCGCGCAGGGTCGGCGACGCCCAGCGCGAGCGGATGAAGGAGGAGATCGAAGCCGACCGGCAACGCCGCATCGAGGAGACGCGACGCCAGATCGAGGGGGAGACCGCCCGCGCGCTGGCGCAGATCCGCGCCGAGGTTGCCGAGCTGACGCTGGTGGCGACCGCGAAGGTGACCGGCAAGGTGCTCGACGACGAGGATCACCGGCGCCTGATCACCGAGGCGATCTCGGGCCTCGACTTCTCGGTGCTCGAGCCGGAGCCGGAGCCGGCCGAGAAGTAGATGGCCGTTGCGTACCGCATCTACGCGCGCGCCCTCTTCGACGCGGCGAAGGATCGCGACCGCCTCGCACGCGTGCGCGAGGACCTCGCCGACTTCGTCGCGGCTGTCGACGAGGTCCCAGAGCTGCGCGCCCTGCTGCGGGATCCGGTCCTCGACCCGAAGGAGAAGGCGGCAGCGCTCGACTCGATCCTCGGCGGTGTGGACGAGCTCGTGCGCAACTTCCTGCTGCTCGTCGCCGAGAAGCACCGCACCGCGCAGATCGAGGAGATCGCGCGTGAGTTCGAGCGGCTCGTCGCTGCCGAGGAGCGCCGGCTCGAGGTCGAGCTGACCACCGCCTTCGAGCTCTCCGACCAGGAGGCAAAGACCATCGTCGCCCAGATCGAGAAGGCGTCGGGCCGCCAGGTCGACGCGACGCGCTCGGTCGATCCAGACCTGATCGGCGGCCTGATCCTGCAAGCTGGCTCGATGCGCGTCGACGCGAGCGTCCGCGGAAGACTGAACCGATTACGCCAAGAACTAGCCACGAGGAGCTGAGAACTTGAAGCTGAGGCCCGAAGAGATCACGTCGATCCTGCGCGAGCGGATCGAGCAGTACGACGTCGAGACCGACCTCTCGGAGGTCGGGACGGTGCTCCAGATCGGCGACGGGATCGCCCGCATCTACGGGCTCGAGAACGCCGTCGCCATGGAGATGCTGGAGCTCGAGCACGGCGTCGTCGGACTGGCGTTCAACCTCGAGGAGGATGACGTCGGCGCGGCGCTCTTCGGCGAGTGGGAGCACGTCAAGGAAGGCGAGCCCGTGAAGCGCACCGGCAAGATCGCGAGCGTCCCCGTTGGGGAAGCGCTGCTCGGCCGGGTGATCGACCCGCTCGGCAACCCGCTCGACGGCAAGGGCGCGATCGACGCCTCCGAGACGCGGCCGCTCGAGTTCAAAGCGCCCGGCGTCGTCGAGCGCCAGCCGGTCAAGGAGCCGCTGCAGACCGGGATCAAGGCGATCGACTCGATGACCAACGTGGGCCGGGGTCAGCGCGAGCTCATCATCGGCGACCGCTCGACTGGCAAGACCGCGATCGCGATCGACACGATCCTGAACCAGAAGGGTCAGGACATGATCTGCATCTACGTGGCGATCGGCCAGAAGGGCTCGACCGTCGCCCAGGTCTACGAACGACTCCGCGACGAGGGCGCGATGGAGTACACCGTGATCGTGTCGGCGCCGGCGTCGGAGTCCGCGCCGATCAAGTGGATGGCCCCGTTCGCGGGAGCGGCGATCGGCGAGTACTTCCTCTACGGCGGCAAGCACGCGCTGGTCGTGTACGACGACCTCTCGAAGCACTCCGACGCGTACCGCCAGCTCTCGCTGCTGCTGCGGCGCCCGCCGGGCCGCGAGGCCTTCCCCGGCGACGTCTTCTACCTCCACTCGCGGTTGCTCGAGCGCGCCTGCAAGCTCTCGGACGCCGAGGGCGGCGGCTCGCTCACCGCGCTGCCGATCATCGAGACGCAGGCCGGCGACATCGCCGCCTACATCCCGACGAACGTGATCTCGATCACCGACGGGCAGATCTTCCTCGAGTCGGACCTCTTCTTCTCGGGCGTGCGCCCCGCCGTGAACGTCGGGACGTCCGTGTCTCGCGTGGGCACCTCCGCGCAGACCAAGGCAATGAAGAAGGTCGCCGGCCGCCTGCGCCTCGACCTGGCCCAGTACCGCGAGCTCGAGGCTTTCGCGCAGTTCGGCTCCGAGCTGGACGCGGCCACGCAGCAGGCGCTTGCACGCGGCGAGCGGATGGTGCAGACACTGAACCAGCCCCAGTACGCGCCGTGGCCGATGGAAGAGCAGGTCATCGCGCTCTACGCGGGTGTGAACGGCTACCTCGACGACATCCCGGTCCCCCAGATCCAGCGCTTCCAGGACGAGCTGCGCGAGTACATGCGGACGGAGGGCGGGGTGCTGAAGAAGATCCGCGAGACCGGTGACCTCGACGAGGAGACCGAGCAGCAGCTTCGCGAGGCGATCGAGAAGTTCAAGAAGACGTTCGTCGTGCAGGAAGAGGAGAGCCTCGTCAGGTAGTCATGGCAGCCCCCTCACACGTCGCTCACACGCGCTGGGGCGCTGCAACGCTCCGCCTCGCCGCGTCCTCAGTCGCGCCCGTAGCCGCCGGCTACGAGCACGCCCGTGAGCGCGGCACGCGCGAGCGCCATTGCGACGCGGGCGTTTCGCGGCCAGCGCGCACGATCGCCGCGCGAGGTGACTGCTAGTGGCGACCGTCCAGGACATCCGCAGGCGCGTCCGCTCGGTCACAAACACGCGCAAGATCACGAAGGCGATGGAGCTCGTCGCGGCCGCGAAGCTCCGCCGCGCGCAGACGCGGATCGAGGCGATGCGCCCCTTCGCCGACCGGATGCTCGAGCTGATGGCCGGAACCGCGCGGGCCAGCTCGTCGGTGCGTGGCCTGCCGCTGTTGCAGCAGCGCGACCAGGTGGAGACCGTCGCGATCGTCCCGATCACGGGCGACCGCGGCCTCGCCGGCGCGTTCAACGCCCAGGTGCTGAGGCAGTCGATCGCCCTCGAGCGGAAGCTCGGCCGCGACGGCGTGTCCGTCCGCTGGCTCTCGGTCGGGCGGAAGGGCTCCTCAAGCCTGCGGTTCAGGCGCTACAAGCTCGACCAGGCGTGGACGGGGTTCACCGACCAGCCCGGGTACGCCGACGCCCAGGCGATCGCGCGCAAGCTCGCCGAGCTCTACTCGAGCGGCGAGGTCGACCGGGTCACGATCGTCTACAACGAGTTCGAGTCGGCCCTCGTCCAACGGGTCGTCGCTCGTGACGTTCTGCCGATCTCAGAAGACGTACTCGCGACGGGCGCCGACGGGGAGGAAGACGCGCATGCGGCGGCACTGCGCGGCGACTTCATCTACGAGCCCGAGCCGGAGGAGATTCTTGCGCGCCTCCTGCCGGTCTACCTCGAGACCGAGATCTTCCGCGCGCTGCTCGAGTCGGCCGCATCGAAGCACGGCGCGCAGATGACGGCCATGCGCAACGCGTCGAGCAACGCCGGCGAGCTGATCGACTCCCTCACCCTGGCGATGAACCGGGCCCGCCAGGCCGAGATCACCCAGGAGATCCTGGAGGTAGTGGCGGGGGCCGACGCCTTGACCGCCTAGCGCCAACTTTTCTGCGGCTCGGCACGTCTGAAGCTTCTGCGGGGCCAAACCAGCAGCGTTATGCTCCGCCTCACTCGATGGCGAGAGGCACCGAAAAAGACATCCTGTCCTCCGGCGCCGGCCTGGCTGCGGCGATCGCAGTGGAGTCCGGCACCGAGCTCGGGGAGCTTGCCCCGGTCGAGGCGCGCAGCTACTGGAACCAGGTCTGGCGCAGCCTCCGGAAGGACAAGCTCGCGATCGCGAGCGGGATCTTCATCATCTTCCTGGTCATCATCGCGGCGGTCGGAGGCCCGATCGCCGAGCGGATCCTCGGCCACGGGCCGAGCGACATCTTCTTCGAGGGCGTAAACGACGACCTGCTGCCCGTCGGCCCGCTCACGCGCATCAACACGCCTGAGGGGGGCACGACGCTCCTAATCCTCGGCGCCGACGGAACGCTCGGGCGCGACGAGTTCCTGCGTCTGCTCTACGGGGCGCGGGTGTCACTCGAGGTCGCGGTGCTCGCGACGCTGACGACGACGTTCATTGGCGTCATGCTGGGCTCGATCGCGGGCTACTTCCGCGGTTGGGTGGACACGGTGATCTCTCGTGTGATCGAGGTCGTCATGGCGTTCCCGGTGCTGATCTTCATCATCGCGCTCGCCGCGACCGTAGGCGACCGGCTCAACGACGTCACCTTCGGCTTCTTCGACCGCGGGGTGCTGACGCTGCTGTTCGTGTTCACGATCTTCGGCTGGTTCTACCCGGCGAGGATCGTGCGCTCCCAGGTCCTGTCCCTGCGCGAGAAGGAGTTCGTCGAGGCCGCCCGCATGGTCGGTGCTTCCGACATGCGCATCGTCAAGTCCCACATCCTCCCGCACCTCGTCGCTCCGATCATCGTCGTCTCGACGCTCTCCGTCGCGGGCTTCGTGCTTGCCGAAGCGGGCCTCTCGTTCCTCGGTCTCGGGGTGAAGCTCCCGACTCCGAGCTGGGGCAACCTACTCGCGGAAGCGCCGAACTTCTACACAACGCAGCCCTGGCTGCTCGTGTGGCCGGGCCTTGCCGTGCTGCTCACCACGCTCGCCTTCAACCTACTCGGAGACGGGCTCAGAGACGCCTTCGACCCGCGCTCCGCGCACTGACGCTCGGTCGCGGGCAGAAGCCTCCGGCCCGCCCTAACTATTTTCCCCCGACCCCGTCTAAGTCATCCAGGCGCGTGTAACTCACGACCACGTTTGACGCGGGCCTGATCCATCATCGAAAGGAGTCCCATGCACAGAAAGCTTTGGTTCTCGGTCGCCGCTCTGGCGGTCGGGACCTCGCTTCTCGTCGCAGCAGGCTTTGCGAGTCCTGCTTCGAGTAGTCCGACGAAGGATTCCAGCGAGAATCGGAGGGGCGGAACACTGCGGGTCGATCAGCGCAGCGATTTCGACTTCATCGATCCGTCGCTGGCGTACTTCTCCCACTCGTGGCAGGGCAACTTCTGGGCAGACTGCAAGCTGCTCAACTTCCCGGACAAGGAAGCCGCCGCTGGCGGTCTCCGGATCATTCCGGAAGTCGCCGCTGCGCTTCCCGCCGTTTCGAAAAACGGGAAGGTCTACACGTTCACGCTGAAGAAGACCTACAAGTTCTCGAATGGCTCGCAGGTCACGGCGGCGAACTTCAAGTACGCGTTCGACCGGAACTCGAACAAGAAGATGAGCTCTCCGGCGACGACGTTCATGGAGGACATCGTCGGTGAGAAGGCAGCCAACGCCGGCAACGGCAAGGTCTCGGGCGTCAAGGTGCTTAGCAAGTTCAAGCTCCGAATCACGCTGACGAAGGTCGCTCCCGACTTTCTCGCGCGGGTCACCATGCCGTTCTTCGCGGCGATCCCGCTGAACACCCCGATCAACGCCGAGGGTGTCGGCGCTCCGCGTGCAAGCTGCGGTCCCTACTACTACGCATCGTGGGACAAGGGCCGCCAGCTCGTCATGGAGCGGAACAAGTTCTACAAGGGTCCGCGCCCCGCGAACCCGGACCGGATCGTCGAGAACATCGGTATCGCCCTCGACGCTCAGCGGCTCCGGCTCGAGCGTGGCGACACTGACATCGGCGGCTTCCCGCCCGCACAGGCCGCGGAACTCCGCGACAAGTACGGCGTGAACAAGGGCCGGTTCTTCGTCAAGGGCCAGGCTGTGTTCTGGTACCTCAACTTCAACCACGACCAGCCGCTGTTCAAGGGCAATGACAAGCTGAAGCGGGCAGTGAACCACGCGATGGACCGCCCGCAGATGGTTCGTCAGCACGGTGCCCTCGGCGGCGCCCGCACCGACCAGATCCTGCCCATCGACTTCCCGGGCTTCCGGAACTGGAGCATCTACTCGCTGGCGGGCTCCAACGTCGCCAAGGCCAAGTCTGAGGCCCAGGGTGCAACCCGCAGCGGCAAGGTGCGTTTCTGGACGTTCAACGCGTCATTCGGTCCGCCCGTGGCGCAGGTCATCCAGTTCAACCTGAAGCAGATCGGTCTCGACACCGACATCACCGCTCTCGACCGCGTCGTGCAGACGACGAAGGGCGGGACGAAGGGTGCCGAGTTCGACATGCTGCTGAACGGTTGGGGCGAGGACTACCCCGACCCGTACGACTTCATCAACATCCTGCTGTCCGGTACGTCGATTCAGCCGGACAACAATGTGAACCTGTCGTACTTCAACAGCCCCGTCTGGAACAAGCGCATGGAAGCTGCCTCGAGGCAGTTCGGCGCGAAGCGCCTGCGGGCCTACGCCATCCTCGACCGTGACCTGATGAAGGGTCCGGCCCCGATGGCTCCCTACATCAACACGAACGCCCGGATCCTGGTTTCGGATCGCGTCAAGGGCTTCGTGTTCCACAAGGTGTACGGCAGCGACTTCGGCGCGATCTCGGTTCAGTAGCGTCGGATTCAGAATGGAGAAGGGGCGCCGTTTCGGCGGCGCCCCTTCCCCGCTTCATCCGCAGGGCAATGGGGTAAGGTTCCACGTCGGTTTCGGTAAGCGTCGGTAAGTCTCCAGCGAGACAAAGGCCCCTCACTTGTTCCGATACTTCGTCAGACGGCTTCTTTGGGCGGCGGTTCTCTTCCTCGCAGTCACCGTCGTGACGTACGTGATCTTCTTCATCGTGCCGGCCAACCCGGCCCGTCTCGCCGCCGGACAGCGCGCGACGCCTGAGAAGATCAAGGAAGCCGAGAAGTTCCTCGGGATCGACAAGCCCATCCACATCCAGTACGCGCGCTTCCTCGGCCGCCTCATGCCCGTCAGCTTCAAAGGCGGCCCCCACTTCAAGACGCCCAGCTTGGGCCGCTCGTTCCAGAATCGCCAGAGCGTCAATCAGATCGTCATGGACGCAGCTCCGGTAACCGCCTCGCTCGTCTTCGGCGGCGTGATCTTCTGGATGGCCGTCGCCCTGCCGATCGGGATCTTCTCGGCGTTACGCCCACGCTCGCTGTTAGACAGGATCGCCATGATCCTCGTCCTGATCGGGATCTCGGCCCACCCGGTCTGGATCGGCCTGATCCTGGCCTACACCATCGGATACAAGCTCGGGTGGACGCCGATCACGGGCTACTGCGACGTGATCAACCCCTCGACGGACTGCGGCGGACCGGTGCAATGGGCCCACCACATGCTGCTGCCGTGGATGACCTTCATGATCCTGTTCGCCGCGCTCTACGTCCGCATGATCCGCGCGAACGTGATGGAGGCTCTCAGCGAGGAGTACGTGCGCACCGCGCGCGCCAAGGGCGCGCCCGAGTGGGTCGTCATGCGCTCGCACGTCCTGCGGAACGCGATGCTCCCGGTCGTGACGATGCTCGGGATGGACATCGGGCTTGCGCTCGGCGGCGCCATCTTCACGGAGGCCGTGTTCAGCCTCCCGGGGCTGGGCCAGACGGCGTTACAAGGCGTCACGCAGTTCGACCTCCCCATCGTCCAGGGGGTGGTCGTGTTCGCCACGTTGGGCATCATCGTCTTCAACCTGGTCGTCGACCTTCTGTACGCGGTGATCGACCCACGCATTAGGCTCTCGTAGTCGATGCCGCTGCTCGAGGTTCAAGACCTTAAAACCCACTTCAAGACCGACGACGGAATCGTCCGCGCGGTCGATGGGCTGAGCTTCAGCGTGGACAAGGGCCAGACGCTGGGAATCGTCGGCGAGTCCGGCTCGGGCAAGAGCGTCACCTGCCTGACGATCATGGGGTTGAACAACAAGGCTCGCACGATCTCGTCGGGCGAGGCGATCTTCAACGGCAAGAACCTGCTCACGATGGGCAGCCGCGAGCTGCGCCAGGTGCGCGGGGACGACATCGCGATGATCTTCCAGGACCCGATGACGTCGCTGAACCCGGTGAAATCGATCGGGCACCAGCTTCGAGAGGCCGTGCTGCTTCATCGCGACGTGTCGAAGAAGCAGGCGAGGAGCCGCGCGCTCGAGCTGCTCGAGGCCGTCGGGATCCCGCGCGCGGAGCGCCGGATCGACGACTATCCGCATCAGTTCTCCGGCGGCATGCGGCAGCGCGTGATGATCGCGATGGCGCTCGTCAACGACCCTGACCTCCTGATCGCCGACGAGCCGACCACGGCGCTCGACGTCACGACGCAGGCGCAGATCCTGAACCTGATGATGAAGCTGCAGGATGACTTCGGCAGCGCGATCATCCTGATCACCCACGACCTGGGCGTGATCGCCGAAGTCGCCGACGACGTCGTCGTGATGTACGCCGCCCGCGTCGTCGAGCAGGCGCCGGTCGACAACCTCTTCAACCGGCCCCATCACCCGTATACGTGGGGCCTGCTCGGCTCACTGCCGCGGCTGGACGCGGACGTCGAGCGGCTCGTCCAGATTCAGGGCTCGCCGCCGTCGCTGCTCAACCCACCGCGCGGCTGCAGGTTCCATCCCCGCTGCCCGTACGTGATGGACATCTGCCTCTCGACCGAGCCGGCTCTCGACCCGATCAGCGACGAGCGCGAGCACCTGCAGCGCTGCCACCTCGACGAGGCGACGAAGGATCGAGAGGCGGCGAAGCTGCGCGCCGGGACGCTGGCGGAGGCTTCGTAGTGACGACGAACGGCACGAGCAGCGAGCTTCTCGTCGTCGAGGACCTCGAGAAGCACTTCCCGATCACCCGCGGGATCATCTTCCAGAAGCGCGTCGCGTCGGTGAAGGCCGTTGACGGCATTTCGTTCACAGTTCGGAAGGGGGAGACGCTCGGCGTCGTCGGCGAGTCCGGCTGCGGGAAGTCGACGATGGCACGCTGCATCATGCGCCTGCTCGACCCGACCGGCGGGCGGATCATGTTCGACGGCCGCGACATCACGCACCTCTCGCGCGCCGAGATGCGGCCGATCAGGCGCGAGCTGATGATGGTCTTCCAGGACCCGTACGCGTCGCTGAACGCTCGCAAGCGCGTCGGCTCGATCGTCGCCGAGGCGCTCGAGGTGCACAAGATGGGCACCGCTGCGGAGATCAAGAAACGCGTTCAGGAGCTGCTCGAGGTCGTAGGGCTGAACCCGGAGCACTACAACCGCTTCCCGCACGAGTTCTCCGGCGGGCAGCGCCAGCGCATCGGCGTCGCCCGCGCCCTCGCGGTCAATCCGAAGCTGATCGTCTGCGACGAGCCGGTCTCGGCGCTCGACGTCTCCGTCCAGGCGCAGATCCTGAATCTGCTCAAGGACCTCCAATCGGAGTTCGGGCTGACGTACGTCTTCATCGCGCACGACCTGAACGTCGTCCGCCACATCTCCGATCGCGTGATGGTCATGTACCTCGGCCACGCAGTGGAGGTGGCTTCGCGCGACCAGCTGTACAACGCGCCGAAGCATCCGTACACGGGCGCGCTCCTCTCTGCGGTGCCGATCCCCAACCCGGAGCTCGGGCGCGCGCGCGAGAAAGTCGTGCTCGAAGGCGACGTTCCGAGCCCGATCAATCCCCCGAGCGCGTGCTGGTTCCATCCGCGCTGCCCGCGCTTCCGCGAGGGCCACTGCGACGTCGACACTCCGCCGCTCTACAGCTTCGGCGACGGTCACGTGGCCGCGTGCCATTACCCGCTGGAGAGCTGGCCGCTGACCGCCGCCGAGATCCGCCGGCCCTCGGGCCGGGCGGAGACGCCGGAGCCCTCGCCCGTTCAGCCCTGATGCGGGCCGCGGCTGTCCGCTTCGTCGGGCTGTTGCTCGGGATCGTCCTGAGCACGGCCGTCCTCTCGCTCGCGATCGGGCTCGCGGCCGGCTCGTCCGTGAGCCGCTCGGTGTCGGTCGGGTTCTACCTCGTCGGCTCGCTGCTGCTGCTGTTCGGCTTCTTCGTCGCGAACCGTGGGCCGGTGCGGACGCAGGACGACTCGACGTCGACGCTCTTCGGCCCGCTGACCCGGAGCGGGATGCTTCGGTGGGCGTCCGCCGACGAGGTGGGCGACAGCCTCAACATGTCCGCTGTCTTCGTCGTGCTCGGATTCGCGCTCATCTTCCTCGGCGGGGCGACCGATAATCGTTATCCGTTGTTCTAGTTCGCTCGAACCTGACCGATGTTCGTGCTAACTATTGCGGCGCGACCCCGTCAGAGGAAAGAGATGACCGATTTCGGCACATTTGGGAGGAATTGCGAGCGTGCACGCGAGTGGAGCTCGTTGCGCCTCGACGGCGAGCTGCCGCAGCTCCAGCGGGCGATGCTGAATCGCCACCTGACGGCGTGCGGGGGCTGTGCGGCATTCGACGCCGACCTGGCCGCGACGACAGCTGCATTGCGCTCCGCGGCTCTGCAGCCGCTCGAGCGGCCGATCGTCCTCCCGAGGCTGCGGCGTTCGGCGCTGCGCGCTGCGCCGGCCCTAGCCGCCGCTGCTGCTCTGGTCGTCGTCTTCGGGCTCGGCCCACTCGTGAATCCGGAGCTGCTCCGCCCGACGGGCGGCGCCGCGAACGTGAGCCGTGCTCCGGCCGGTCAGCCGACCGTCGAGGCAAAACTGCTGCACGAGTCGCGCGTCCTGATGCGCCCCGGCGTCAAGCGCGGCATCGGCCTCAGCGTCTAGCGCTGAGCCAGTCCGCCCGCAGCTAAGCTCGGGATTGTGCTCGCCTCGCCGATCTCGTCGTACGTCTGAAGCCTCGATCACGCCGCCCGTGTGGCGGACGCTCTCGAGGAGAACGAACTGCGACGGCACCTGGGTCGGTCGCAAGGGCGCTTCGATAGACTGACGACGCTTTTCCGACGCGCTCGCGTCCCTCATCCAGTCCCCGAAACGCCGCTTCAGGAGACCCATGCCCGACCCTGACTCGAAGACCTCTGTCGGCAAGATCGTGGAGATCAAGGGCGTCGTCATCGACGCCGTCTTCACCGCCGGCCTGCCCGAGATCAACAACGCCGTCAGCATCGAGGTTCCCGGCCAGGACGGGGCCGATTCGACCACGCTGATCGCCGAGGTGCAGCAGCATCTCGGGGACGACCGCATCCGCGCCGTCGCGATGGACTCCACCGACGGCCTCTCGCGCGGGCTCGAGGTGGCCGACACAGGCGAGCCGATCTCGGTTCCCGTCGGCGAGCAGACGCTGGGCCGGATCTTCAACGTTCTCGGAGACACGATCGACCTCGGCGACAAGCTGCCCGAGGGCGGCGAGCGCTGGCCGATCCACCGCGAGCCCCCGAGTTTCGAGGAGCTCTCGCCGACCACGGAGCTGCTCGAGACGGGAATCAAGGTGATCGACCTGCTCGCGCCGTACGTCAAGGGCGGCAAGGTGGGCTTGTTCGGCGGCGCCGGCGTCGGCAAGACGGTCCTGATTCAGGAGCTGATCCACAACGTCGCGCGCGAGCACGGCGGCCTGTCGGTCTTCTGCGGCGTCGGCGAGCGCACGCGCGAGGGCAACGACATGTGGCTCGAGATGCAGGAGTCGGGCGTGATCGATAAGACCGCGCTCGTCTACGGGCAGATGAACGAGCCCCCGGGCGCGCGCCTGCGCGTCGGCCTCTCCGGTCTGACGATGGCGGAGTACTTCCGCGACCAGGGCCAGGACGTGCTGCTCTTCA
>JALZOQ010000151.1 GCA_030913835.1 Actinomycetota bacterium
GAGCCGTGAGCGCAGCCGAAGCCGCGAACGCCGCCTCGGCGCTTGGAGGCTCGCCGGTGCTTGCGGTGCGGGCGTCCTCGGCGGACCCGCGCGAACGGCACCGGGGCGTGTCGCATCACACGCGCGCCGCCCTGGCGCTCTGCCTCGGCGAGGTCGCGGTCGCCTGGCCCAGCGGCGACGAGCCGCCCGCATGGCTCCAGCCGCGGCAGGATGTGGACGTCACGGGCTGGGAGAACGCGTGCGGCGACCTGCCCCTGTCCCACATGGGGCGCGGCCTGGCCGACGACCCGGCCTTCTTCCGAGCGGCGTTCGCAGCCGGGCGTCTAGCCCGCACTCTGACCGCGAAGAGCGCATGACGGTCTTCCTGCACGCTTTCGGCACAACGAGGCGCTTGCCGCATGAGTGGGCCGGGTTCCAGCCGGACGGTTTACGACGGGGAGCTCTTCGATGTCGTCGTCGAAGACTGGGATGGGCGCCAGCGCGAGATCGTCGAGCATCCGGGCTCAACCGCGATCGTCGCGATCCACGAGGGGGCCGTGGTGCTCGTTCGCCAGCTCCGCGAGCCTGCGCGCAAGCCGCTGCTGGAGCTTCCGGCCGGGACGCTCGAACAGGGCGAGGAGCCGCTCGCGTCGGCGCAGCGCGAGCTTGCGGAGGAGGTGGGCCTCCAGGGCGGTCGCTGGCGGGAGCTCGGCGGGTTCTGGACCTCGCCGGGCTTCCTCCGCGAGTACATGCATGTGTTCGTGGCGGAAGAGCTCGAAGCCGGGTCCGCCGCTCCAGACGAGGACGAGGAGGTCGAGATCGTCCGCTGGCCGGTGGACGAAATCGAGCGGCGCCTCGACGAGCTCGAGGACGCGAAGACGATCGCCGGCCTCCTGCTCTATCTCCGCACCCCGAGTAGGAGGCGTTCCGCAAGCTAAGGTTGCGCGGCTCGAATGAAGATCGGAGTCGCCAAGGAGATCAAGTCGGACGAGTACCGCGTGGCCCTCACGCCTGCGGGCGCGCTCGAGCTCGGCCGTCGCGGCCACGAGGTGGCGATCGAGACCGGAGCGGGCCTCGGGAGCTCGTTCGCGGACAGCGCGTACGAGGCCGTGGGCGCACGGGTCCTTTCCGTCGACGACGTCTGGAGCGACTCCGACTTGCTGCTCAAGGTGAAGGAGCCGATCGCCTCGGAGTACGGCCGTCTGCGCGAGGGGCTGATCCTCTTCACGTATCTCCACATCGCGGCGGACGAGCCGCTCACCCGCGCGCTGGCCGACAGCGGGATCACCGCGGTCGCATACGAGACCGTGGAGACCGCTAACCACGCGCTGCCGCTGCTGGCGCCGATGAGCGAGATCGCGGGACGGCTCGCTGCCCAGGCCGGTGCATACTTTCTCGAGAAGCCGCTGGGTGGGCGCGGTCTTCTGCTCGGCGGCGTGCCCGGCGTCGCCCCCGGACGCGTCGTGGTCATCGGCGGGGGAATCGTCGGCTACAACGCCGCGGTGATCGCGATCGGACTGGGCGCGAACGTCACGATCCTCGAGCGCTCGATCGACCGGATGCGCCATCTCGACGAGATCCTGTCGGGCCGCGTCAGCCTCGTGATGTCCTCGAGCCTGCAGATCGAGGAGTCGGTCCAGGAGGCGGATGTGGTCATCGGTGCGGTGCTGATTCCCGGCGCGGTCGCGCCGAAGCTCGTGACGCGGGCGATGCTCCGGGAGATGAAGCAAGGCGCCGTCCTCTGCGACGTCGCGATCGACCAGGGCGGCTGTACCGAGACCTCCCGCCCGACGACGCACAGCGACCCGGTCTACGAGGTGGACGGCGTCACGCACTACTGCGTCGCCAACATGCCGGGTGCCGTGCCGATCACGTCGACGAAGGCGCTCACGAACGCCACGCTCCCGTACGTCGAGGAGATCGCCGACTACGGGCTCGCCGAGGCCGTCGCACGCGACGTTGCGCTCGCGCGGGGCGTGAACGTCCTCGACGGCCGCGTCACGTATGAGGCGGTCGCGGAAGCCCACGGGCTGGAGTACACGCCGCTCCACGACGTGCTCCCGCTCTCGCCTGTCTAGGCGGTCTCGGCCGGCTCTGAGGGCTCTTTCTCGGCCTTGCGATTCGGCGTGATGCGTACCACCGTCCACGTGATGGCAGCGGCGAGGCTGATCACGCAGACGATGAAGACGGCGATGCCGAGCAGGCCGAGGATGTCCCTGAGCACGGCTCTAGACTACCCCCATGGCCAGGGCATGCGTGATCGTGCTCGACGCCGTGGGCGCGGGCGCGCTGCCGGACGCCGACGCGTACGGGGACGAGGGCTCCGACACCCTCGGCAACGTCGCGCGGACCGTCGGCGGGCTCGATTTGCCCACACTCGAGGCCCTCGGGCTCGGAAACGTGGAGCCCCTCGAAGGCTGCCCGCCGCAGCCCGGGGCACCGGCGATCGCGGGCCGCCTGGTCGAACGCTCCAAGGGCAAGGACACGACTACCGGCCACTGGGAGCTGATGGGCGTGCTCACTCCGCAGGCGATGCCGACCTACCCGCACGGCTTTCCGCACGACGTGATCGACCCGTTCATGAACCGCACAGGACGCGGCGTGCTCGGCAACCGGCCGGCGTCCGGGACGGAGATCATCCAGGAGCTCGGCGAAGAGCACCAGACGACGGGGAAGTGGATCGTGTACACGTCCGGGGACTCGGTCTTCCAGATCGCCGCGCACGAGGACACGATTCCGCTCGAGGAGCTCTACGACGCCTCCCGAACCGCCCGCGAGATCCTGACGGGCAAGCACGCCGTTGGACGCGTGATCGCCCGGCCGTTCGTCGGCGAGCCCGGGAACTACGAGCGGACCCCGAACCGGCACGACTTCTCGCTCGAGCCGAAGCGGCCGAACTACCTGAGCCTCGTGCGCGACGCGGGCGCGGTCGTGCACGGGGTCGGGAAGATCCACGACATCTTCGCGGGGTGCGACATCGACGAGTCGCATCCGACGCGGTCGAACGTCGACGGGATCAATGCGACCGAGCGGCTCCTCCGCGGGCTCGACAGCGGTCTCGTCTTCACGAACCTGGTCGAGACGGACATGCTGTGGGGGCATCGGAACGACCCGGTGAACTTTCATCGCTGCCTGCAGGACTTCGACCGCCGGCTTCCCGACCTGCTCGATGCCCTCCGGCCGGGTGACCTGCTGGTCCTCACCTCGGATCACGGGTGCGATCCGACGACGCCGTCGACGGATCACTCGCGCGAGCATGCCCTGCTCCTGGCGTATGTCGAGGGGCGGAACGCCGCCGGCGCGATCCACGAGGGGGAGTTCGCAGACGTCGGCGCGACCGTCAATGCGTGGCTCGGCGGAAAGCCGCCGCCACGCGGGATCCCCGGTCAGTCGATCGCGCAGCCGTGAGCGGCGCCGACCGGGCCCACATGCGCGACCCGGCCTACGTCCGCGAGCAGTACGCGTCCGAGGAAGGGCTCGCGGCCCGCTCCTCCCTCTATGGCGAAACGACCGGTCCGTTCGCCGGCGACGTCGCCTTCGACGCGGT
This sequence comes from Actinomycetota bacterium, assembly GCA_030913835.1. GTDB lineage: Bacteria > Actinomycetota > Thermoleophilia > Gaiellales > Gaiellaceae > UBA5186. The sequence goes on from JALZOQ010000151.1 coordinate 3,527, forward strand.
CGCAGAGGCGTCGCCCGGCCGCATGCTGGAGGTCGGCTGCGGAAACGGCTGGTTTTCCGCGCGCGTGCAGCGCGAGCTCGGGGTAGCAGTCGTTGCGATCGACCAGTCGGAGCGGATGGTCGAGCTCGCTCGGGTCGAGGGCGTGGACGCCCGGGTCGCGAACGTCCAGGCGCTGCCGTTCGCCGACGGCGAGTTCGACCTCGTGGCCGCGAACTGGATGCTGTACCACGTGGCGGACCTCGACCGGGGCCTTGCCGAGATCTCGCGCGTCCTCACCCCGGGCGGACGCCTCGTCGCGATCACGAACGGCAAGGATCACCTCCTCGAGCTGTGGCGACTCGTCGGTGCCGAGGAGACACGCCTCTGGCGGGACGTCTCCTTCGGAGCCGAAAACGGGGCCGAGATCCTCGCACGGCACTTCCGCGACGTCGAGCTATGGGACTCGAGCGGGACCGTGGTCATAACAGGGCGCGAAGCGGTGGTCCGCTACGTCGAGTCGAGCAAGACGTGGAAGCATCTCGCCGACCGCGTCCCCGCCCGGGTCGACCGGTTCATAGCACGCCGCTCCAACGTCGTCTTCGTCGCGACGGCGTGATCCGCCCCGCGGAGCTGATCCAGCGCAAGCGCGACGGGGAGGAGCTCGGCGCCGAGGAGCTCGGCGAGCTGATCCTCGGCTACGCGCGCGGCGAGGTGCCCGACTACCAGCTCGCAGCCTTCTGCATGGCGGTCTTCTTCCGCGGCCTCACGAGCGCCGAGACGTTCGCGCTCACGGACGCGATGATTCGCAGCGGCGAGACGATCGACCTCGGCACCGCGCTGGGACGCAAGGTCGTGGACAAGCACTCCACCGGCGGCGTCGGCGACAAGACCTCGCTCGCCGTCGGACCGATCGTCGCCGCCTGCGGTGTCCCGTTCGGGAAGATGAGTGGCCGCGGGCTCGGGCATACGGGCGGGACGCTCGATAAGCTCGAGGCGATCCCCGGATTCAGGGTCGAGCTGTCGCGCGAGGAGTTCGTCCGCCAGGTGCGCGAGGTCGGCATTGCGATCATCGGCCAGTCCGACGACCTCGTCCCGGCGGACAAGAAGCTCTATGCCCTCCGCGACGTGACCGCGACGGTGGACAACGTCTCCCTGATCGCCGCGAGCATCATGTCCAAGAAGATCGCCGGCGGTGCAGACGCGATCGTGCTCGACGTGAAGGTCGGCGACGGCGCGTTCATGAAGTCGTTGCCGGACGCTCGCGTGCTCGCCGAAGCGATGCTCGAGCTGGGCCGGCACGCCGGACGCGAGGTGGTCTGCCTCCTCACCGACATGGACCAACCGCTCGGGCACGCGGTGGGCAACGCGCTGGAGATTCGCGAAGCCGCCGCGACGCTGCAGGGCGACGGGCCCGCGGACTTCACCGAGCTCGTCCTCTCGGCGTCGGCTCACCTCCTCGCGCTCTCCGACCTAGACCTGAACGAAGCGCAGGGGCGAGCGCGCGCCGAGGGCGCGATCGCGGACGGTTCCGCCGCAGAGGTCTGGGAGCGCTGGATTCGCGCACAGGGCGGCGACCCTGATCCTGCCGCGTTGCCCGAGGCGCCCGTCGTGCGGCTCGTCCCCGCGACGCGCGACGGCTTCGTTCGCAGCCTCCGAGCCACGGAGGTCGGGGTCGCAGCCCTCGAGCTCGGCGCTGGACGGCGCGCCAAGGAGGACGCGATCGACCACGCCGTGGGCGTCGTCTGCCACAAGAAGCGTGGCGACGGCGTCCGAGCTGGAGAGCCCCTCGCCGAGATCCACGCGGCGCGAGACGACCAGGCCCAGGCAGCCGCCGCCGCCGTCCTCGGGGCGTACGAGCTCGCGGAGGAGCCCCCGGCGTCGCAGCCGATCGTGCTCGACGTGCTCGTCTCGTAGCCCCTCCGAACCCGATTAGGCTGGAGGCATGCCCGAGCTACCCGAGGTCGAGACGGTTCGCAGGCAACTCGAACCGGCCCTTGTGGGCAGACGATTCGATCGGGTCGAGATCGACGACTCGCGGCTCGTTCGTCCGTTCGAACCGGTCGCGGTGTCGGCCGAGCTCGAAGGCGAGCGCGTCACAGCGGTCGACCGTCGCGGCAAGTATTTGATTTTTCGGTTCGAGAGCGGGCGGGTTCTCCTGGTTCACCTCCGGATGACGGGGAGCTTCAAACACCGGCGGAACGGAAAGCTGGCCGACGATCCGCATCGCCGTGCTGTTGTCAAACTAGACGACGGGTCGGACGTTGCGTACCGAGACGTCCGGCGCTTCGGAACCTGGCTGGTGCTCGAGCCGGGCGAGCTCGATCCCTACCTCGCCGATCGCCTCGGCGAAGAGCCGCTCGTGGCAGGGTTTACGCCGCGAGGGCTCGCCGGGCGCCTTGCGAGCCGCCGAGCCCCGATCAAGGCCGCGCTCCTAGACCAGCGCACGCTGGCCGGACTGGGGAACATCTACGTCGACGAGGCGCTCTGGCGTGCGCGGATCCATCCCAAACGGCCCGCTGGGGAGCTGGATCGCAACGACATCCGGCGGCTTCACGGCGCGATCCGGCGCGTGCTCGAAACGGCAATCTCACGCAAAGGGTCGACTCTGCGGGACTATTCGACACCCCGAGGCCGCCGCGGCTCGATGCAAGACAGGTTCAAGGTCTACGGGCGCACGGACAAGCCGTGCGAGCGGTGCGGCACTCCGATCGAGAAGACGCGCGCCGGAGGCCGAGGCACCTGGTACTGCCCGCACTGCCAGCCGCGCGAGCCGTCAAGCGGCATGCGCGAGCGGGCCTAGGCGGCGGCCAGGCGGTCGTCGAGCTGGCCGCTGCGGTCGAGTCGCCAGAGCTCGGTGTAGCCGCCGATCGGCTGGCCGTCGATCAGGATCTGCGGCACCGTCCAGCCGCCTGTGAGATCGAACAGCGTCTGCCGGAAGTGCGGGTCGTCGTCGAGGCGAATCTCCTCGTATGAAAGCTCCTTCGAGTCGAGCAACGCCTTCGCCCGAACGCAGTAGCCGCACCAACGCGTCGAGTACATCCGGATCCGCTCCATCCGGACGTACAACGCCTGATCCGAGCGAAGGGTTCCCGTAGGTCCCGAAACTAGACTCAGCTGGACATGGCGCCGCGCAGCTACAGGACGCAGGCGGTCGTGCTGAGGTCGTTTCGGCTCGGCGAGGCGGACCGCGTGCTTCACCTCTACACGCTCGACCGCGGCCGGGTCGGCGCTGTGGCCAAGGGCATCCGCAAGACGAAGTCCCGCTTCGGGGCGCGGCTTGAGCCGCTGTCGCACGTCGACCTGATGCTGCACCAGGGCGGGGGCGAGCTCCAGACGGTGACCGGCGTCGACCTGATCGACTCGCACCATGCCGCCCGCGAGGACGGCTACCGGCTCGGCGTCGGGCTCGTCGGGCTCGAGGCGATGTTGCGCCTCTTCACCGAGCAGGAGGCGAACGCGCGGGCGTTCACGGCACTCGTCCGCTTCCTCGAGTTGCTCGACGAGTGGGAGGCCCGGGCAGGCGCTCCGGGCATCGACCCGCTGGCGCTTTCGTTCCAGCTCAAGCTGCTCTGGGTGGCCGGCTACCTGCCGCATCTGACGAGCTGCGCGGAGTGCGGCTCCACCGACATCACGCTCGTCGGCTATTCGCCGCAGGCCGGCGGGGCGGTCTGCGAGCGCTGCGCGGGCGGCTCGATCCCCATCTCCGCGGCCGGGCTCGCAGCGATCGAGGGGCTCCTCCGCGCACCGATGGCCGACGCCGGTGGCCTCTCCGAGCCCGGCGCGCGCGACGCGCTGAAGGTGATCACGGCTTCGTACGAGCACCACGGCGGCTTCCGCCTGCGCACGCTCTCCGCGTGACGCGCGCGCGCGCCCGGAA
>JALZOQ010000155.1 GCA_030913835.1 Actinomycetota bacterium
GCCTCGAGCTGCGCGCGCAGCGGCTCGACGCGGGGGATGGCGTAGCGAGTCACATTCCCCTCGGTCACGCCCTCGAAGATCGCGATCGTCTCCCACGCCTCGGTCGCCTGCGCGTTCTCGTACAGCGTCAGGTGCTGGTTCAGGTAGTCGACCACGAACATTCCCCGCTCGCCGGTGACGGTCAGCTGCCGTACCTTGTCCGGCGTCAGCCAGTTCACCTCGAGCAGGCCGATGATCCCGGAGTCGAAGCGGAGCACCGCCGCGAGGAGATCCTCGTGGCTGCGGTGGGCCTTTCGGTCGCTCTCGGCGGCCACGCGAACCGGTCGCCCCGCGAGCTCGCACATCAGGTCGAGGTCGTGAGTCGCGAGGTCCATCGCGACGCCTGCGTCGCCGACGCGGATCGGGAACGGGCTGAGGCGCGTCGCGCGGATCTGGAAGACCCGCCCGAGCGCCCCGCCGGCGAGCTTCTCTTGCAGCGCCCGCACGGCGGGATTGAAGCGCTCGACATGGCCGACGGCGAGGGCGGCGTCGCCTGCCCGGGCCGCCTCGATCAGCTGCGTCGCCGCTTCGAGCGAGTCCCCGATCGGCTTCTCGACGAGCACGGGGATCCCCGCGCGGAGCAGGGGCTCAGCGACCGCGCGATGCTGCTCCGTCGGCACCGCGACTATCGCCGCGTCCGGCAACTCGTCGCCGACCAGCTCGGCGACCGAGCGGACCCACCGGGCGCGCGCCGCGTATGCAACGGCCTCGGCTGCGGGGTCCGGGTCGACGACGGCGTCGAGGGTCGCAGCGTCGCACTCGCCGACCACGCGGATGTGCATCTTCCCGACGTGACCGGCGCCCACGACGGCGACGCGAATGGGGTCGGTGCTCACGTCGCGACCTCGCGGCTCGCCCAGTCGCCGTCGGGAACGAGCTTGTAGCCCATGTCGATCATCCGCACCCAGTAGAGCCCTTCCTCGAGACCGTCACGCTCTGGCAGTTCTCCGGCGGTCTCGCCGAGCCCGAGCCGGACGTACTCGTACGGCATGTTCAGTCCGGCGACGGCGAAGAAGTTGCTCGTCGTGAAGAACCGTCCGGCGTTGATCTCGGTCAGCAGCGGAACGCCGCGCTCGTCCTCCTTCAGGTCGGCACAGAAGATCCCGGTCGCGTTCGGGTCGAGCGCGTGGATCGCCGCGATCGCGAGCTCGTTCACGTCGTCCCGGCGAACGGTCCTCGCGACCGAAGGCGTCGAGGTCTGACCGCTCGGGACGAGGCTGCCGAAGAGGTACTCGACCCGCTCTCGGGCCTGCGACGTCACGAGCCGTCCTTCTTGCCACAGGCTCTGGAACGCGAACTCGCGTCCGGGGAGGAACTGGGTGACCATGAAGTCGCGCGGCTCGAGGCCTCTCGTCTCGACCCAGTAGCGCATCCAGCTCACCGCCTGCTCGGGAGTCGTGACGGGGAGGCTCGCCCGCGCTCCCGCGCCGCGAACGGCTCGCACCCAGGCCTTCGCGTGCCCCCCGAGGATCCGCGCCGTCTCCTCGCGCAGGTCATCCTCGGACTCGACGTGGAAAAACTCGGGGCTCGGCAGGCCCGCGGCGCGGATCGCGTCGGCGAACCGGGCCTTGTCCTGGCAGAGGTCGACGGTCTCCGTCCGGGGCAGGAAGGTCGCCGCGTCGACGTCGTCGCGGTGACGAGCCAAGAACGCGACCTCGCCGTCGGGTTGGGCGTGCACGAAGTCGATCCGCTCCGCAGCGATCAACTGGTTGAGCGTCGAGAGATACGCGGGTTCGTCGGCGCGCGGGACGAGGTACCGGACGTCGACGGGCGCCAGCTCGAGGTGGAAGGGGCTGACGTCCGTCCCGACGACGTAGAAGGGCTCGTCGGCGAGCCGCAGCGAGTGGACGAAGTTCGACGCCGCAGAGCCGCCGGCCCCGCCGACGAGGATGCGCCTCAGTTTGTCCCCCAGGCCTCGGCGAGGACCGGTGCCTGCGCCTCGGCGTTGTAGCGCTCCACCGCGAGCCGTCGCGCGCGCCGCCGCAACTCCGCCAGCTTCGGCCGGTCGTGCGCGAGGCGCTCGAGCACCTCGCCGAGCTCGCGGGGACGGCCGGGCGTGTACGTGAGGCCGACGCCCTCGTCCTCGACGACGCGGACGAGGCCCGGGAGGCGTGGGGCGACGACGGCGAGGCCGGCCATCAGGTACTCGAACAGCTTGTTCGGGAGCGAGAGCTCGGCGTTCCGCGTCAGCGGCCGGTCGAAGATCAGCCCGACCTCGAAGTCGCGGAGGCCGTCCGCGATGCGGTGGGGCGGAAGAGGCTCGAGGACGTCGACCCTGTCGCCGAGCCCGCGCGCTTCGGCCCGCGCCGCGAGGTCGCGCGCGTCGAACCGGACGACTCGGAGCCCGAGCCGGACGCTCGGCGCCGCCTCGAGGGCGTCGAGCAGGTCGCTGAGCGGGCGCCCGGGGCCGAGCGCTCCCTGGTAGACCGCGGCGAGGTGGGTCGCCTCCGCACGCTCCAGCGGCTCGCGCGGGTCGAGCTCGGGCGCGTTGAGCACGACACGCGCCGGCGTGCGCAGCGAGAAGCGCCGCTCGAGCTCGCGGGCGAGCGGATCGTTCACGGTCGCGACGGCGGCCGCGCGTCGCGCGAGGGCGGCTTCGATCTTCGACGCGACGGCTG
>JALZOQ010000342.1 GCA_030913835.1 Actinomycetota bacterium
GTGTAGAAGCGGTCGAAGCGGACGCGAGTGTCCACGCGCGCGACCCTAGTCGATTACCCTCGAAGCGTGCGCGTGAGGTGGCAGACCTGACGGACGAAAGAAGCGCCGCGGCCGCGAAGCGGACGCCTTCAGGGATCTCCGCGCGGCCGGAATCGGTGCTAGCCGATTCCGGGCTTGCGCAGTACAGAGCCGAGTTTCCGATCCTGGAGCACACGACGTACCTCGTCAACCATTCGCTCGGCGCGATGCCACGGAAGGCGGCGGAGCGCCTCGCTGAGTTCGCGCGCATGTGGGAGACGCGTGGGATCCGCGCGTGGGCCGAGGGTTGGTGGGAGACCCCGTTGACGGTCGGCGATCAGGTGGGGCGCATCATCGGCGCGCCGCCCGGCTCGACCGTCATGCACCAGAACGTGGCGATCGCGGAAGCCGTCGTCCTTTCCTGCTTCCTCCCGGTCGACCCTCGCCGGAATCGCGTCGTCTACGAGCGCGGGAGCTTTCCTTCGGTGCGCTACCTGTACCAGGCCCAGCGCGATCTCGAGGTGATCGTGTGCGAGGACGAGGGGGAGATCGTCGAGCGGATCGACGAGCGCACGCTCCTCGTCCCGATCAGCCATGTCCTCTTCAAGGCGGGAGAGATCCAGGACGTCGAGCCCATCGTCCGCCGTGCCCACGAGGTCGGCGCCCACGTGATTCTTGATTGCTATCAGTCGGCGGGAATCGTCCCGCTCGACGTCTCCGAGCTCGGTGTCGACTTCGCGGTCGGCGGCTCGGTGAAGTGGCTCTGCGGCGGGCCTGGAAACGGCTGGCTCTACGTCCGCCCGGACCTCGCCGAGACCCTTGAGCCGACCCTGGTCGGCTGGCAGGCCCATGCGCGACCGTTCGGTTTCGAGCCGGAGCTCGAGTACGCCGACGGCGCGGCGCGCTTCCTGACCGGGACGCCGAACGTTCCCGCGCTGTACGCCGCGACTGCAGGTTACGACGTAATCGAGGAGCTCGGTGTCGACCGCATCCGGGAAAACTCCGTGCGCCAGACGACGCTGCTGATTGAGCTCCTCGACGGGGCCGGGTTCGATGTCGGCTCCCCGCGCGAGCCCGCCCGGCGCGGCGGCACCCTCACCGTGCTCGTGCCGGAGTTCGAGGCCGTACACGAGGAGCTCGGGGAACGCGGAATCCTCTGCGACTTCCGGCCGGAGGTCGGCCTACGGCTCGGCCCACACTTCTTCAACACCGACGACGAGCTCCGGCACACCGTCGATCAGATCGTCGAGATTGTCGAGAGCGGTGCCTACGAGCGCCATCTGGGCACGAGCGCCCGGTCTTAGACGCGGCCGGAGCTCGCCATCTAGGTGAGCGGCCCTAGCGTCGCCAGGAGCGGGACGAGGCGAGGGCGGTGGCGACTCCGGTTGGCATGACCCCACGCTACGACGCCGCTCCCGCGGCTACATCGGCCGCGAGAGCGATCCATTGTCGTCCGTCAGGATGATTCGTCGACGTCCGGGTCGACGTCGCGCGCCTTTTCCTCGGCAGCCCGTGCCGCCTCTTGCTCCTTCCGAGCCCGCTCGGCCTGCTCCTCGGCTTGAAGACGGGCCTGCTCCGCTCGCCGCGCGCGCGCCTGTGCCTCTTCGCGGTGCTCCCCGGCCTCCTCGCGGCGTTCATCGAGCTTCTGCTCGCGGCGGTTGCGACCGAGATAGATCAACGCGGCGATTACGACAACCGCGATCACGATCAGGACGATGATGAGTGTGGTGTTTGCGGCTAGGGTCATGGCCCCGGTCTGCCCGGCAGTCCTCGCTCTTAATCCAGGAGCTCCATGAGGCGGGCCGCGTAAGCCGGCGCTGTCGGTGGATCCTCATGGCGAAAGTACACGAAGCTCGTTGCCGCGAGCGCGCGGAGTCGCCCCGCCCATGCGCCGAGCTCCGAGTCCGGGTACGGAGGATCGCGTAGACGCAGGTAGTGGAACGGCGCGCGAGGCTCGAGCGAGTCGACGCGAACGGCGCCGGCCTCCGCGAGTCGAGTCTCGATTCCGTCCCACGACGGATGCCGCAGGTCGAACGCGAGTTGGTGCGCGGGGTCGAGCGAGCCGAGCAGGAGCTCGAGCATCCCCTCGTCTCGAGCGCTCTGGAGGACGACGCGGATCGGCCCAAGCCGGTCGCCGAGCGCGCGGACGCGTTCGTCGAACG
>JALZOQ010000174.1 GCA_030913835.1 Actinomycetota bacterium
TGTCAGCGCCCCCTGGCCGCATCCGTGCGCGCTTCGAGGGCTCGGCCGGTCAGAGCTTCGGCGCCTTCCTCGCCGCCGGGGTCGAGCTGTCCCTCACCGGCGAGGCGAACGACTACGTCGGCAAGGGGATGAGTGGCGGACGCATCGTCGTCCGGCCGCCCGCCGACGACGCCGGCGACCCGGTGCTGGTCGGCAACACCGTCCTGTACGGCGCGACGGGTGGCGAGCTCTACTGCGCCGGCCGGGCGGGCGAGCGCTTCGCCGTCCGCAACTCGGGCGCGGTCGCCGTCGTCGAGGGGGCGGGAGCTCACGCCTGCGAGTACATGACTGCCGGGACGGTCGTACTGCTCGGCGACCATGGCTCGAACCTGGGCGCCGGAATGACCGGCGGCGAACTGTTCGTCCGGTCGACCGAGCGGCTGAACGAAGAGCTCGTCGCCGCGCGGCGCCCCGACGTGGACGAGCTCGCCCGCCTGCACGCGCTGCTCGAGCGCCACGTGCGCTACACGGGCTCGCCGCGCGCGACCGTCCTGCTCGAGCGCTGGGCCGAGGAGGCGCCGTCGTTCTGGCGCATCGCCTCGAAGGCCGAGTCCGCGGCAGCCATGCCCGGCACCGCCGTGGACGCCGCCTAGGACTGTCCCCGGACACGTCCCCGGACGCCACGGCTGGGGACTGTCCCTGGACTTGGCCGCGCAGGGCGCGCCCAGGGACAGTCCCTGCCTCTAGAGCGACTAGCCCGGCTCCGGAACCGGGGCCGGCACGGGCGTGTGCACGTGCTCGGGCGCCGAGCGGCGTGCGTGCGCGAGGCCGAGGTGGCCGTGACTCTCCGTCCCGTAGCCGCCGGGAACCGGAATGTAGAACTCGGGATAGCCCCACATGCCGTGCTCGGACACGTCCAGGCCGGCCGTCTCGGTCTCCGGCTCCACACGGATGCCCCAGAGCTTGTTGAGCGTCCAGAGAATCGCGAACGAGGTCCCGAAGGCCCAGGCGCCCACGGCGAGCAGGCCGAGCGTCTGGATTCCGAGCTGGTGGAACGAGCCGGTGTAGAAGAGCCCGCCGGTGCCCGTGGCGAGGTTCTTCGCCAGGAGCGGCACGGCGAACAGGCCGGTGGCGAGCGTGCCCCAGACGCCCGCCATCCCGTGCACCGCGACCGCGCCGATCGGGTCGTCGATGCCGATTCGCTCGACGAAGATGACGCCGACCACGGCGATGAGGGAGGCCACGAGCCCAATCACGATCGCCGCCCACGGCGCGACGAAGCCCGACGCGGCGGTGACCGCGACGAGCGCCGCGAGCACGCCGTTCAGCATCATCGAGATGTCCGCCTTCTTCAGGATCAGCCACGAGCACGCGAGCCCTCCGACGGCGCCGGCGGCCGCCGCCACGTTCGTCGTCAGCGCGACGTACGCGAAGTAGCCGACCCCGCCGAAGTCGACGGAGAGCGTCGAGCCCGGGTTGAAGCCGAACCAGCCGAACCAGAGGATCAGCGTCCCGAGCACCGCGTACGGGATGTTGTGGCCGGGGATTGGATTCGCGCGCCCGTCCGTCCCGAACTTGCCGATCCGGGGGCCGAGGATCAGCGCGCCCGCGAGCCCGGCCAGCGCGCCCTGGTAGTGGACGACCGTCGAGCCCGCAAAGTCCTGCATACCGAGGTTGAAAAGCCAGCCGTGCGGGCTCCAGATCCAGTGCGACGTGATCGAGTAGATGAGCGTGAACGAGACGCCGAAGGCGAAGTAGACCCAGAGCTTCGCCCGCTCGGCCATCGCGCCCCAGACGATCGCGAGCGAGACGCCGGCGAAGACGACCTCGAACAGATAGGCGGCCGCGCCGGGGATCTGCGAGAACCAGTCGAACGGCTCCTTGCCGACCGCGATCATCGCCTCGACCGACGGGAAGAACCCCTCCGTTCCGATGAGCGCGTTGCCGCCGCCGAAGGCGAGCCCGAACCCGACCATCCAGTAGACGATCGAGGCGAGCCCGAAGGTGAGGACGTTCTTCGCCGCGATGTGGCCGGCGTTCTTCATCCGGGTCAGGCCCGCTTCGAGGAAGGCGAAGCCGGCCTGCATGAACATGACCAACACCGCCGTGATGACCACCCAGATAGTGCTCGCCGCGATCAACAGATCGTGGTTCTTAACCACCGGCCTCCACCTCCTCCAGGCTCTTGCCCGTTCGGTTGTGCATGACGTTGTCCACGCGAGCCGTCCAGACGAGCCCGTCCCCCGACTCGTTGCCGCTCCTCGCTGCGTCGACCACCGCCGAGACGACGTCGTCGGCGATCGAGTCCCCGACGACGAAGGTGAGCTGCGCCTTCGGCAGGAAGCGCGACTCGAAGACCCGGCCGCGGTACTCGTGCGTGACTCCTCGCTCGCGCCCGTGGCCAATCGCCTCGACCACGGTCACGCCCACGTGGCCGGTCTGCTCCTCGACCGCATCGATCACGGTCTCGACCCGCTCGCGGATCACGATCGCCTCTACCTTGATCAACGACTCACCTCCTTCGTCGGTCCACGAAAAAAGCCCCAGGACTCAAGAGTCCTGAGGCTCCAATGCCTCGGCCCGGGCCTGCACTGACCCGAGCGAGCGGCCACTGTACACAACCCCGCGGACGAGGCCACTTCTCTTGCACGGCCTCTGACCACCTGAGAGGATCGAGCGCTCCGTTCCTAAGGGAGGTAGGGCTGTGGCTGAGTCACGCAAGGTCGGCGGCGTCACCTATCGCGAAGCCGGAGACCAGTACTTCGAGCAACGGAAGCTCCGCAGGCACGCCGGTGTGTGGGGGCTCTGGGCGCTCGGTGTAGCCGCCGTCATCTCGGGCGACTTCTTCGGCTGGAACTTCGGGCTTGCCTACGGCTTCGGCGGGCTGCTCGTCGCGACGCTGGTCGTCACGGTCATGTACTACGGCCTCTGCTTCTCGATCGCGGAGATGTCGCCTGCTCTGCCGCATACCGGCGGTGCGTACTCCTTCGCCCGTTCGGCCATGGGGCCGTGGGGAGGCTTCGCAACCGGGATCGCAGAGACGATCGAGTACGTCGTGACACCGGCAGTGATCGTCGTCGGGATCGGGTCGTACATGAACTCGATCACGGACGATCTCTTCAGCTTCACGCTCTCACAGCCGTTGTGGTGGGCGATCTTCTACGCGATCTTCGTGCTGCTGAACGTGACCGGCGTCAAAGCGAGCTTCCGTTTCACCGTCTTCATCTGCATCGTTTCGCTCGCGATCCTCGTCGTGTTCTTCATCGGCGCCATCCCGAAGCTCGACTTCACGAAGTGGGCGATCGACAGCAACGGCGGGTGGTTCAACGACGGCATTCCGGGCGTTTTCTACGCGCTGCCGTTCGCGATCTGGTTCTACCTCGCAATCGAGGAGCTGCCACTTGCGGCCGAAGAGTCGGCCGACCCGAAACGCGACATTCCGAAGGGGACGATGTGGGGCCTGAACACGCTCGTCGTGACGGGATTCCTCATCCTCGTCCTCAACTCCGGGATCGCTCCCGGGGCCGGCAAGATCAGCGAGTCGTCGGAGCCTTTGCTCGACGGCCTGAAGACGATCTTCGGCTCGGGGACGTCTGCGTCGCTGCTCGGCCTGGCTGCGGTCGCCGGCCTGGTGGCCAGCTTCCACACGATCATCTTCGCCTACGGCCGCAACATCTTCTCGCTCTCGCGGGCCGGCTACTACCCGCACCCGCTCTCGGTGACGAGCGGCAAGCGCCAGACGCCGCACGTCGCCCTCGTGCTCGGCGCGGTCCTCGGTTGGATCGCGGCGTACATCATTTACAAGAAGGGCTCGTCTCAGGTCGGCGCGTCGCTGCTCTACATGGCGGTGTTCGGCGCCGTGATCTCGTACTTCATGCAGTGCGTCTCGTTCATCATGCTGCGCCGAAAGCTCCCGAATATCGAGCGGCCGTTCCGCAGCCCGTTGGGCGAATGGGGTGCAGGCGTGGCCGGCGCGATCGCGCTCGTCTCGCTCGGTGCGATCCTCTACAACGAGGATTACCGCCCGGGCGTGTACGGCACGGCGCTCTTCTACATCATCGCCGTGGCCTACTTCGCGGTCGCGGGACGACACCGGCTCGTGCTCTCGCCCGAGGAAGAGTTCGCCCTCAATCGCGGCGAGCACGGTCAGCCCGGGACGGGGACCCACCTGGGCGGTGGGCTCGAGCCGCAGCTGGACGAGGTTCCTGGGCCGCCGCCCCGGGACACCACGACATAGACTCGAAC
>JALZOQ010000195.1 GCA_030913835.1 Actinomycetota bacterium
CGAAGAAGAAGACTCGGCGCGGCTCCCGCGGCGGACGCGGCCGCAAGAAGCCCGCGGCGGCAGCGGGCGCCGACCAGGCCTCGGACAACGGCACGGAGCCGGCGGCGGTCGTCGATCGCACAGACGAGCCGGTGAAGGCGCCGCCGAAGCCTCGTCGCAAGCCGACAGGCCCGCGTATCCACGTCCCTGACGAGACGCTCGGCCGGGACGGCGCCGGCGAGGCCGAAGAGCTCGTGACCGATGCGGTGTCCGAGAACGGCGCCGAAGCACCGTCGGAGGACGGCGACGAAGCGTCCAAGCCGAAGAAGCGAACGAGGCGGGGCTCACGCGGCGGGCGGAACCGCAAGAAGAAGCCGGCCGGCGCGACTGCCGAGAACGGGTCCGAGTCGACCCCGGGCAGAGACACGGAACCCAACCTGGAACCCGAGCCCGAACCGGTCGCAGCCGCGCCGAGTCAAACCGAGGACACCGCGACATCTAGCGGAGACTGGGAGTACGTCCCGATGTCCCAATGGGACGACGACGACAAATGAGCAGGACCTTCCGCTAAACTGGGCGCCTCGCGGGCCCCGGAGCCCGCGTTTCGCACGCTCATGACCGACCAGCTTCCGCAGATCTCGCACTCTCCGACGCGCTGCAACGCTCCGTCTGGGCGCGTCCTCAGTCGCGCCCGTAGCCTCTGGCTACGAACGCTCCCTGCGTCCTTCCCAGACGGGCGTTTCGCGGCCGGAGAGCACGACCTCCACGAAAGCTGATCTGATGGCCACCAAGACCGACAAGTACGCGATCATCGCGCTCGGCGGCAAGCAGTACCGCGTCCAGGAGGGCGAGCGGCTGCTGGTCGACCGGCTGCCCACCGACGAGGGCAAGACGTTCTCGCCCTCGATCCTGATGGTGGGCGGCGACGGGAAGGCCGACTTCGAGGCGAACGGCGTGACGGTTACCGCGCGCGTCGTCGGGCATGTCCTCGGCAAGAAGATCCGCATCGGCAAGTACAAGCCGAAGAGCGGCTACAAGCGCCACAACGGCTATCGCAGCCGCCTCTCGCAGATCGAAATCGAGTCGATCGGCGGCGCGAAGAGCTCGCGCACCGCGAAGCCCACCGCCGAGAAGCCCGCCGCAGCGCTGAAGGCCGACGACGCGCCGAAGGGGCTCCCGAAGGATTACGAGGGGATGACCGTTGCGGCAATTGCCGCAGCGGCGCCCGAGTGGCGGCGACCTCAGCTCGAGGCGGCGCTCGAGTACGAGGAGGCGCACGCGAAGCGGAAGGGCGCGCTCGCCGCCCTGAAGTCAGCCCTCGCTGCAAAGGAAGAGGGGTAGGACATGGCTCATAAAAAGGGATTGGGCTCGTCGCGGAACGGCCGCGACTCGAACCCGAAGATGCTCGGCGTGAAGATCTTCGACGGTCAGACTGTGAAGGCCGGGATGATCCTCGTCCGCCAGCGCGGCACCAAGTTCCGCCCCGGCCCGGGCGCGAGCCTCGGCCGCGACGACACGCTGTTCGCTTTGAAGGACGGCACCGTGAATTTCCGAACGAGCGGCGAAAAGCGCTTCGTCTCGGTCGAAGCCGAAACTAGCTAGAGCGCTTCTGACGCTCGCGCCACCGGTGCAGCGTGTTCGACTTCGTGAGTGACTTCGGCGGCGCCGGCGGCGGCTTCGGGTCGTGCTCCTCCAGCCAGCGGGCGGCCTCGTCCTCGGGATCGAGCCCAACAGAGCGCTCGCGCTCGGCGCGCTTCTGGGCACCGCGACTCGTCAGCGGCCGTTCTCGGCTCATGGGCAGAGCGTAGCTACGCTCAGCGGCGATGTTCCACGACCGAGCGCGCATCCAGGTTCAGGCGGGCCGGGGCGGCGACGGCGGCCTCTCCTTCCGGCGTGAGAAGCACGTCCCGAAAGGCGGGCCGGACGGCGGTGACGGCGGCCCCGGCGGCGACGTCGTCCTCGTCGCGGACCTGTCCCTCAGAGATCTTTCCAACTACCGAGTAGGCCGCCGCTTCAAGGCCGGTCGCGGCGGCAGCGGACGCGGGGCGAACAAGCACGGCGCCACCGGGGAAACGCTCGCGCTCGACGTGCCGGTCGGCACCCAGGTGTTCGACGAGGAGGAGCGGCTCGTCGCCGATCTCGCGCATCCGGGGGCGCGGGTCGTCGTCGCCTCCGGAGGCGCTGCGGGCCGCGGCAACAAGCGCTTCGCGACCCCGACGCGCCGTGCCCCGCGCTTTGCCGAAACCGGGCTCCCCGGGGAGGAGGCAGAGCTGGAGCTGCGGCTCAAGCTGCTCGCCGACGCTGCGCTGGCCGGGTTCCCGAACGCGGGGAAGTCGTCGCTCCTCGCCCGCATCTCGAACGCGAAGCCGAAGGTCGCCGAGTACCCGTTCACGACGCTGGCCCCAGTGCTCGGCACGGTCGACTCGCCGGACGGCCGCCAACTGACCGTCGCGGACGTTCCGGGCCTGATCGAAGGCGCGAGCGAGGGCGTCGGCCTAGGCCACGAGTTTCTCGCCCATCTTGAGCGCGCGCGGCTGCTCATCCACGTCATCGACGCCTCCGAGGAGGGTCTACCCGAGCGCTTCGCCGCGATCAACAAGGAGCTGGCGGAGTACGGTGCGGGCCTCGACGAGCGCCCCCAGATCGTCGTCCTGAACAAGATCGACCTGCTCCCGGAGCTGCCCGAGTTCGAGCCCGACGATCCCCGCGTCCTGCGGGTCTTCCACGTGTCGTGCGCGACCGGCGCGGGGATCGAGGAGCTGCGCCGTGCGCTGTTCGAGCTCTGTCCCGAGCAGCCGCCTACTCCCACCACCGCCGACGACACGGGCCTCGTGGACTTCCTCGTCTACCGGCCGCAGCCGCAGGGCCGCCCCGCCTACCGGATCTTCCGCACCGAGCGCGGGTTCCGCGTGATGGGGACGCCGCCCGACGAGGAAGAGCTCGAAGCCGCGCTGCGAGCGGCGGGAGCGAAGTCGGGCCAGGAGATCGAGATTGGCGAGGAGGTGCTCGAGCTCACGTGAGCGTCGCGCTCTTCGGCGGTGCCTTCGACCCGCCGCACGTCGGCCACGTCGCGCTGCTGGAGGCGGCGCGGGAGCGCTTCAAGCCGGACGGGCTGCGCGTCTTCGTGATCGCCGAGCCGGGACACAGGGACGTCGTCGCCGACGCGCCGGCCCGGCTCAGGCTCGCGCAGGCAGCCTTCCCCGACGCCGAGGTCGTCCTGGACGACCATCCCTTCACGGTCGACATGCTGCGCGACCTCGAGCTCGAGCAGCCGCTGTTCCTGATCGGGGCCGACGAGTGGCGCGACTTCGCCACCTGGAAGGAGCCGGACGAGGTGCTGCGGCTCGCCCGGCTCGGCGTGGGCACGCGCGCGGGTGTGGAGCCGATGACGGAAGGCCCTGACCGTGTCACGTTCTTCCACTTCGACTCGCCGCCCGTCTCCTCGCGCGAGATCCGGGCTCGCGTCGGCCGTGGAGTGCCGATCGACGGCCTCGTCCCGCCGCCCGTGGCAGACCTGATCCAGGATCTCGATCTCTACCGCCGCTAGACTGCGGGCAACCGACCGGAGGATTCGAACCACCTGAGCTCTCTCGAACTAGCCCGCCGCATCGCGAGCATCGCACAGGACAAGCTGGCCGAGGACGTCGTGCTCTTGGACATGCGGCCGGCGTGCACCTACACCGACTTCTTCGTCGTCTGCACCGGGCGCAACCCGCGCCAGACGGTCGCGATCCACGACGAGGTCTACGCGCAGCTCAAGCGCGACAAGCTCCTCCCGGGCTCGGTCGACGGCACCCAGGAAGGAACGTGGATCGTGGCCGACTACCTGGACGTCGTCCTGCACGTCTTCGCGCCCGAGGCCCGCAGCTATTACCGGCTCGAGGATCTGTGGGCGGATCTGCCCACGCTCGACGTCGCGACAGCCTGATCGTCCTCGAGGGGGCCGTGTCTGTCGGTGCTGCCCTCGAGGGCGGCCGGCGGACCGTGGAGCGGGTGCTGATCCGCGCGGACAAGTGGGAGCGCAGCGGCAAGCTCCGGGCGCTCGCGCGCGGCACCGGCACGCGGGTCGAGCGCGCGTCTGCGGAGCAGATCGACGCCGTCGCGACCGGCCGCACGCACGGCGGGATCCTCGCCGAGACCGGTCCGCTCCGCTACGCCGAGCCGCTCGAGCTCGCCGCCGGCGAGCGGCCGTTCGTGGCGATGCTCGACGGGATCGAGGATCCGTACAACTTCGGCTACGCGATCCGCTCGCTGTACGCCGCAGGCGCGGATGGCCTGGCCGTCAGACCGCGCGAGTGGGGCGACTCGGAGGCGACCGTGGTCAAGGCCTCGGCGGGGGCGTCCGAGCTGCTGCCGATGGCCCGCGTGGAGAGCGCCGAGGCCGCCGCCGATCTGTTCCAGGGGCGTGGCCTGGCCGTCGCGTGCACGGCGAAGCGCGACGCGACGCCGATCTACGACGCCGATCTCTCCGGGCCGCTGTTCCTGCTCGTCGGCGGCGAGCGCCGCGGGATCACGCGCGAGTTCCTCGGGCGAGCCGACCTCGTGCTCGAGATCCCGTACCGGCGCCGTTTCTCGCTGTCGCTCGGCACAGTTGCCGCCGTGTCGGTGCTCGCGTTCGAGGTCATGCGCCAGCGGCGGTCGGCCGTCCCGCCCGTCGCGTAGGATCGGCGGATCGGGCTGCGAGCGAAGGGAGCGGACATGAAGCTGATCGACCGAATCGACGAGGCGCGCGAGCGCTGGGACGTGCTGAAGCATCCGTTCTACGTCCGCTGGGAGCGTGGCGAGTTGACGCGTGAGGAGCTCGCGCATTACGCCGGCGAGTACCGGCACGCCGTCGTCGCCCTGGCGCGCGCGGCCGAGACCGCAGGAGACGCCGAGCATGCGCGCGAGGAGTCCGAGCACATCGGGCTGTGGGATGATTTCGCCGGTGCGCTGGACGCGCCGCTCGATCGCGTGCCCGCGCCCGAAACTCAGGGGTGCGCGGAGGCATGGGCGCGGGACGACCGGCTCGATGCGCTGGCCGTCCTCTATGCGATCGAATCGGCGCAGCCGGCGATCGCCGAGACGAAGCTCCGCGGTCTCGTCGAGCACTACGGCTTCACGGAAGGCCCTGCCACCGAGTAC
>JALZOQ010000202.1 GCA_030913835.1 Actinomycetota bacterium
ACCTCGCGCTCGGGCGCGACGACCGCCGCGTGCACCGCCGCGACGACGAGCTCGGCCAGTCCGCCCCGCGCGCTGGGCTGCGTGTACACCTGGTCCCAGCGCGCGAGCTCGCTCGTATGCTCGTGCCCGCCGCCGGCCGTCTCGAGCACGACGGTTCGCCGGACGACGGCGCCGCAGAGCTCGAGCGGGGAGAGTGCCGCCTTCAGCTCCTTCGGCTTCAAGGGCAGCTCGGTCCGCAGGTCCTCCAGGAGCGCGGGACCGGCGGCGTCGAGATGCCCGAGGACGAGCGCCCAGTCGTCGGCCTCGGTCGCCATCCGGTCGAGCTCGCCACGGCAGATCGGGTCGATCAGGGCGGCGACCACAGCCGTCACGAGCAGGTTCTTTCCGCGGTGGACGTTGAGTCGGTACACGCCGTCCCGCTCCGCGAGCTCGCCGAACCACGGCCACTTCGTCGCCGGCCACGAGCCAAAGCCGGTGCCGCCCGGCGAATAGGGATCCTCGTGGCACGCCTCGTAGAGGCTCGGGAGCGCCGAGTCGGGCGTGCGCGTGAGTAGGCCGCGGTCGCGCAGGAACTCCTCGGACTCCTCGATCGTCGCGAGGGCGCGGTCCGGCGTCAAACGACACTCGTACGCACGCCGCTCCTGCAGCACCTGGAGCGAAGCCATGGCGTTCTTATACTCCGCCGAAGTGGCATCCGCCGCGATCCTCACGATCGGCAACGAGCTCGTCTCCGGCGACGTGGACAACACGAACGGCTCGTGGCTGGCGCAACGGCTGGAAGCGCTGGGCATCTCCGTCCACCTGATCGCCTCTCTGCCGGACCAGCTGGACCGGATCGCCGAGTTCGTCCGGGAGGAGGTGCCGCGCGCGGACTTCGTCTTCGTGACCGGCGGGCTCGGCGGGACGCCGGACGACATCACGCGCGAGGCGATCGCGGCGGCGTTCGAGGTGGAGCGTGAGGAGGTGCAGGACGTGGCCGACGCGCTCCGAGCGCGCTTCCCTTCCGATCCGGAGTACGCGGCGCGCTGGGCGCAGCTTCCGGCCGGCAGCCGCCCGCTCGAGAACCCGCTCGGCGGCGCCCCGGGCTTCACGATCGACAACGTCTACGTCTTCCCCGGCCTGCCTGCAGAGATGGAGGCGATGTTCGAGGCGATGGAGGAGGACTTCCGCGTCGCGCACCCGATCGGGTCGTGGCGGCGGCGCTACCGGACGACCGAGAGCCGGATCGTGACGGTGCTCGAGGCGATGGGCGACCGGCATCCCGGCGTGCTCGTCGGCTCGTACCCGAGCTTCGACGCGAAGGGAAGCGAGGTCGAGATCGTCGTCAAGTCGAACGACCAGGCCGCGCTGGAGCAGGCCGTCGCGTGGCTCGAGTCGGCGCTCGAAGAGGCGACGCGGGTCTAGGAGAGGCGGCGCTTGCGACGCCGTCTCAGGGCTCGGGGCTTCGCCACGTGCCCGTCTGCGCTCCCTTACCGATCCGCGAAGCGCGAGCGGCTGCCACGCTATCGGCCGGAGCGGGGAGGCGATCCCCGCTCGGCTCCGTGTCGCTCGGCTACGCGCTCGCCGAAAGGCGGACTTGCAGCTTCGCTGTCGGGAAGTTCCGGAAGCTGTTCCGGAGCGTGGCCGCACTCATGTGGGTCCTTTCCTTCCGCAGGGACAACGCCGGAACGCAGCATGCGGCCATTTGTCCGCCCGCGCCATCCCTCGAACGAGCGCTTGTACGGACATGGCCGTCCCGGCCAATGTCCATGGGTCTGACCCCTGGACAGTGTCTCGCCGGGACATGGAGTTCGTGCCGAAAGCGTGTCGAACGATCCACAGCGTGGCGCCGCTAGCATCGCCTGAGTGAGCGTCGCCGCGCCCGAGACCTACCTCGCCGACCTGAACCCGGCTCAGCGCGAAGCGGTCCTGACCACCGAGGGCCCCGTGCTCGTGATCGCCGGCGCCGGGTCGGGCAAGACCAGAGTCCTGACGCATCGCGTCGCGCACTTGCTCGCCGCCGTCGGCGCGAAGCCGCAGGAGATCCTGGGCATCACCTTCACGAACAAGGCCGCGAACGAGATGCGGGAGCGCCTCGAGCTGCTGCTCCCGAGCGGCGTGCGCGGCCTCTGGATCCTGACCTTCCACGCAGCCTGCGGCCGCATCCTCCGCCGAGAAGCACCGCGGCTCGGCTACCGCACGAACTTCACGATCTACGACCAGGCCGACCAGATCCGCCTCACGAAGCGGTGCCTGGAGGAGCTCGAGCGCGACCCGAAGCGCTTCGTTCCCCGTGGGATCCACTCCCAGATCTCGAACGCAAAGAACCAGCTGATCTCACCCGACGAGTACCGCAGTCGGGTCGCGTCCTTCTACGACCAAACCGTCGCAGACGTGTACGACCTCTACCAGAAGCGGCTCTTCGCCTCGAACGCCGTCGACTTCGACGACATCCTCATGCTCACGGTCGATGTCCTGGAGCGCTTCCCCGAGGCGCTCCAGCGCTGGCAGAAGGCGTTCCGCTACGTCCTCGTCGACGAGTATCAGGACACGAATCACGCCCAGTACCGCCTGCTCCAGCTCCTCGCGGCGAAGCACCAGAACCTCTTCGCGGTCGGCGATCCCGACCAGTCGATCTACGCCTTCCGCGGCGCGGACATCCGCAACATCATGGAGTTCGAGCGCGACTTCCCGGGCACGAAGACGATCCCGCTGGAGCAGAACTACCGCTCCACGAACAACATCCTCTCCGCGGCAAACGGCGTCATCCGCCACAACCGCGAGCGCAAGGAGAAGAACCTGTGGTCGGAGCTGGGCGAGGGGGAGCCCGTCCGCGTGATCGAGGTCGAGGACGAGCACGCCGAGGCTCGCTTCGTCGCCGCGAACATCGCAGCGCTCGTCGAGGAGGGCTTCTCGGGTGCCGAGATTGCCGTCTTCTACCGCACCAACGCGCAGTCCCGCGTGCTCGAGGACGTGTTGGTGCGCCAGGGTGTCGCGTACCAGGTGATCGGCGGCCCGCGCTTCTACGAGCGGGCCGAGATCAAGGATCTGATCGCCTACCTGCAGGTGATCGACAACCCGTACGACGCCGTCTCGTTGCAGCGGATCGCGAACCGCCCGCGGCGCGGGATCGGCGACTCCTCGCTCGCGCGGCTGCAGAGCTACGCCGACTCGCAAGGGATCTCGCTCTGGGAGGCGACCGAGTTCGCGGAGGAGGCCGGGGTCGGCGCGCAGCCGCAGAAGGCAGTCGCCCAGTTCCGGACACTGATCCAGTCGTTGCAAGCGGGCGCCCTGGACATGTCCGTCTCCGACCTGATCGAGCGCGTGCTCGAGCGGAGCGGAACCATGGACGCGCTCGAGGCCGAGCGGACGATCGAAGCTCAGGGCCGCCAGGAGAACCTGCAGGAGCTCGTCGGCGTCGCCCACGAGTACCAGGAGACTGCGCCGGAGCCGAACCTCTCGAACTTCCTGCAGGAGATCTCGCTCTACTCCGACCAGGACGCGATCCGCGGCGAGGGCTCGCTGGTCACGCTGATGACGATCCACAACGCGAAGGGCCTCGAGTTCCGCGCGGTTTTCCTGATCGGGATGGAGGAGGGCATCTTCCCGCACTCCCGCTCGATCGAGGAGAACTCGATCGAGGAGGAGCGCCGGCTCGCGTACGTGGGCATGACGCGCGCGCGAGAGCGCCTGACGCTCCTGCACGCGTCGTCGCGCTCGCTTTGGGGGAACCGCGGCTACAACATGGCGTCCCGCTTCCTCGACGAGCTGCCGGACGAGCACACCGAGCGCGACCGGTTGCGACCGACGTCGTGGTCCGGTTACGGGCAGCCCAAGGAAGTCGCGCCCCGCGAGGACGTCCCGCAGCTCTCCACCGGCGACTCGGTGAAGCACGGAACGCTCGGGGAGGGCGTGGTCACCCGGATCGAGCCGGGCGGCGTCGTCACCGTGCGCTTCGCCGAGGACGGCACCGAGCGGCGGCTGATGCTCGACTACGCGCCGCTGGAGCGGATCTGATGGCGATCGACGTCCGGCCCGCGGCCGACCTCGGCGAGTTCCGCCAGGGCCTCGCCGCGATCGGCCACTTCTTCGGCTGGGAGCCTTCCGAGGAGGAGGTCGAGCGCTTCTCGAAGCTGCTGCCCGTCGACCGGATGCTCGTAGCCACCGACGGGAAGGCGATCGTGGCCGGAGCCGGGGCGTTCCCGTTCGAGATGACCGTCCCGGGCGCGACCGTGCCGACCGCCGGAGTGACGGTCGTCGGCGTGCTCCCGACCCATCGCCGCCGCGGGATCCTCACCTCGATGATGCGCCGCCAGCTCGACGACACCCGCGCCGCGGGCGAGCCGCTTGCCGCGCTCTGGGCCTCGGAAGCGACCATCTACGGACGCTTCGGCTACGGGCTTGCGTCCTTCTGCGGAGAGATCGCCGTGCCCAAGGAGCGGACGGGCCTCGCGGTTTCCGGCGCCTCGCGCGGCGAGGTCCGGATCGTCACTGCGGAGGAGGCGCTCGAGAGCTTTCCGGCGCTCTACGACGCGGTGCGGGCCGACCGGCCCGGAATGATGAGCAGGACGCGCGACTGGTGGGAGCACCGCCGGCTTCGCAATCAGCCCAGCGAGTCGTCGCCGCTCGTTCGCGCTCTGCTGGAGCTCGACGGCAAGCCGGCCGGGTATGCGCTCTACCGCGTCAACCAGAAGTTCGAGGCGTGGGGAACAATCGGCCACGTCCGCATCGTCGAGGCGCTGGGGACGAGCCCCGAGGCCACGCGCGCGATTTGGCGCTACCTGCTCGAGCTCGACTGGACGTCGCGGGTCGAGGCGGGACTGCTGCCGGCCGACCACGAGCTCCTGTTCCTCGTCGCCGAGCCGCGCCGCCTGAAGTTCATGCTCCTGGATGCGCTGTGGGTGCGGCTCGTTGACGTGCCTGCGGCGCTCGGCGCCCGGAGCTATGAGGGAGACGACGCGATCGTCTTCGACGTGTCCGACGCGTTCCTGCCGGACAACGAGGGCCGCTGGCGGCTCGCGGGAGGGAAGGCTGAGCGCACAGAGGACGAAGCCGACCTCCGGCTGGACGTGAGCGCGCTCGGCTCCACGTATCTGGGCGGGGTTGGGTTCGGTGAGTTGCTGCGCGCGGGGAGGATCGAGGAGCTTCACGAGGGCGCGGCGGCACGTGCGGACGCACTCTTCCGCACGGAGCGCGCGCCCTGGTGCCCCGAGATCTTCTAGGACTCGTCGAACGCAGACCCGAACGCGACCCGGCCCCGGATGGACGGGTCATAGGCGCTCAGCGGGACCGCCATGAAGTCATCTTCCGGGAAGCCCTGGTCAGGCGCCGCGAGTCCGAGCTGCGAGGCAGGGCGGAAGCCGAAGCGCGGGTAGTACGCGGGACTCCCGAGCACGAGCACCACCGGCTCGCCCCGCTCGTCGGCGCGACGGAGCGCGAAACGGACGAGGCTCGAGCCGATCCCGGCGCCCTGGCGATCCGGCCGCACCGCGAGAGGGGAGAGCTGCAGCACCGGGCGATCGACTCCCTCGACGGTCGAGTAGCTGAGCATCGTGTGCCCGACGACCTCGCCGTCCTCCTCCGCGACGAACGCGAGCTCCGGCACGAACTCCTCGGACGCGCGGATTCGCTCCACCAGGCGCGCCACGTCGCTACCTCCGAACGCCGCTTCGACGACCAGCCCGATCGCCTTGAAGTCGGCGGACGCTTCGAGTCGGATGCGCATCGCTAGATCCTCCGGAGCCGCGCGGCGGTCAGCGCGGCGCGGGCAGCGTTCCCGCCCGGCGCGCCGTGGACGCCGCCGCCCGGATAGGC
>JALZOQ010000217.1 GCA_030913835.1 Actinomycetota bacterium
CTCGCGGTATGGCGCTCCATCCGCACTTCCAGCGTCTTCAGCCCACGGAGGAGGAGCCAGGCGACGTCGGGCGCGGCGACGATGCCGCTGCGGGTGCGGAACTCGAGCAGGCGCGCGGCCTGCTCCGGGTCGCGGCAGACGACGGCGCCTGCGGTCAGGTCGTGATGCCCGCCCAGATACTTCGTCGCGCTGTGGAGGACGAAGTCGGCGCCGCGCTCCAGCGGCCGGAGGTAGACGGGGGTCGAGGCGGTCGAGTCGACGACGACCGGGGCGGGATGTGCGGCCGCGGCGTCGAAGTCTGGCAAGGTGAGGAGCGGGTTCGACGGCGACTCGATCCACACCAGGTCGGCGTCGGGGGGCGATCCGGTCTGGTCGTACTCGACGAAGCGAAGTCCCCAGCGCGTGAGCTCGCGGAAGAGCACGCCCGTCCCGTAGTACGCGTCGTGGGCGAGCGCGATCGTCTGGCCGGGCTCGAGCAGCGCGAGGACGAGTGCGGTCGTCGCGCCCGCCCCGGACGGGTAGAGGAGCGCCGTCCCGCCCTCGAGCTCCCCGAGCGCGCGCTCAGCCTCGGCCCCCGTGGGGTGCCTGTAGCGCTGGTAGTAGAAGGCGCCCGGATCGCCGTCCTCATATGGCCAGATCGACGAACGGTCGAGCGGTTCCACGCCGGCGACTCTAGCGAGGCCGCCCGCGACGATCTCGACCCGAGTCCGGCACAGACGGGTCACACGATCGTCGCTACCGTTCGTGCAGGGGCACTGCGGCCCCCTTGGGGGTACGTGGGAGCGCTGCGCCGCGGGCCCGCTGCCGGGCGCGCTTGTAGGCTCCGCGTCGATATGGCGCGCACCGAGAAGCCGCCGCAGGAGTCGACGGCGTCGAAGCTCGAGCAGCTGCGGAAGCTCCGCGACGAGGCGCTGCACGCCGGCAGCAGCGCGGCCGTCGAGCGGCACCATGCGGCGGGCAAGCTGCTCGCCCGGGAACGCGCCGAGCGCCTCCTCGATCCGGGCTCGTTCGTCGAGCTCGACCGCTACGTCCGCCACCGCGAGGCGAATTTCGGAATGCTCGACCGGCGGCCGTACGGCGACGCTGTCGTCACGGGCTACGGCACGATCTTCGGCCGCAAGGTCTTCGTGTTCTCGCAGGACTTCACGGTCTTCGGCGGCAGCCTGTCGGAGGTCTTCGCCGAGAAGATCTGCAAGGTGATGGACCTCGCGGTGAAGTTCGGCTGCCCCGTGATCGGTATCAACGACTCTGGCGGGGCGCGGATCCAGGAGGGGGTCGTGTCGCTCGCCGGCTACGCGGAAATCTTCTGGCGGAACGTCCAGTCATCCGGCGTCATCCCGCAGCTCAGCCTCGTTCTCGGCCCGTGCGCGGGCGGCGCCGTCTACTCGCCCGCGATCACCGACTTCGTGTTCATGGTTGAAGGCTCGTCGTACATGTTCATCACCGGCCCCGATGTGGTGAAGACGGTCACGGGAGAGGACGTCTCGTTCGAGGATCTCGGCGGGGCGGTGACGCACGCGACGAAGTCCGGCGTCGCGCACTTCCTCTCGCCCGACGAGGAGGCGTGCCTCGACGACGCGCGCTACCTGCTCTCGTTCCTGCCCCAGAACAACGTCGATCCGCCGCCCTTCACAGAACCGTCCGACCCGCGCGATCGCGAGGATCCCGAGCTCGACACGCTGATCCCAGACGAGCCCACGAAGCCGTACGACATCAAGTCGGTCATCCGCCGGGTCGTGGACGACAGCGAGTTCCTCGAGGTGCACGAGCGTTACGCGACCAACATCGTCTGTGGGTTTGCACGGCTCGGCGGCCATTCCGTCGGGGTCGTCGGGAACCAGCCGCAGTCGCTCGCCGGCGTCCTCGATATCGACTCGTCGGTGAAGGCCGGTCGCTTCGTGCGGACGTGCGACGCCTTCGGAATCCCGCTCGTCACGTTCGTCGACGTGCCGGGCTTCCTACCGGGGACGGCGCAGGAATGGGGCGGGATCATCCGCCACGGCGCCAAGCTGCTGTATGCGTATGCCGAGGCAACCGTGCCGAAGCTCGCCGTGATCACCCGGAAGGCCTACGGCGGCGCGTACGACGTGATGAGCTCGAAGCACATCCGCGCGGACTTCAACTTCGCCTGGCCGACCGCCGAGGTTGCGGTCATGGGGCCCGAGGGCGCCGTCAACATTGTCTTCAGACGCGAGCTCGAGGCGGCCGATGATGCCGAGGCCCGGCGCGCCGAGCTGATCGCGGATTACAAGGACCGCTTCGCGAATCCGTACACGGCGGCCGAGCGGGGCTACGTCGACGAGGTGATCGAGCCGCGCCGGACGCGCCCGGTGCTCATCGACGCGCTGGAGACGGCGCTCACGAAGCGCGAGCCGCGCCCACCTCGCAAGCACGGGAACATCCCGCTCTAGTTCGACGGCGCTGCTACCGCGCTACTGGTTCCACTTGTCGGCGGTCTTCTTCCCGCCCGGTGCTCTTCGCGCGGACGTCCAGGTCGTCCGGCGTCGGTGCGCGGACAGCATCTCGTCCACGGGCGCGTGCTTCGGCACCTCGTCCTGCGGACGCTCGTGCTCCTCGGGATGACGCCGTTGCTCGCGGTTCGTCGGCTCCGTCCGTCGTCTCCTTCGCTCGTGTGGCCAAGGTACCGCGCGGGCCGCCGCGCACCTAAAGGTCGCTCAGGCTGGAACGGCGAGGCCGTCGTCTGCGTGAGCGGGCTCCGGGTCGGCGTAAGTGGGTTCAGGCTCGGCGCCGTGGTAGAGGCGGGCCCGGTTCTTGCCGTGCTCCTTGGCCCAGTAGAGCGCATCGTCGGCGAGCTGGACGAGCTCGTCGCGCGTGACGGCGTCGGCCGGGAAGGTCGCGAGGCCTGCGCTGGCGGTGACCGATCCGCCGTCCTCGAGCTCGTGCGCTTCGATGCGCGCAAGGATGGCCTCCGCGGCGCCGAGCGCGGCGTTCTCGTGGCGGCCGGCCAGCAGAACGGCAAACTCGTCGCCGCCGAGGCGGAAGGCCTCTCCGTCGCGGCGCAGCTGAGAGGCGATATCGGCGAGGACGCGATCTCCGGTCGGGTGCCCGTAGCGGTCGTTGACCCGCTTGAAGTCGTCGACGTCGAGCAGGCAGACGGTCAGCGGGACGCGCTTCCGGCCGGCGGCCGCCAGCTCGCGCTGGAGCCGCTCGTGGAAATCGCGGTGGTTCCCCAGGCCCGTCAGCGGATCGGTCAGCGCGAGCCTGAGCGCGTGCAGCTCACCTTGATGCGAGCGCTGGTAGAGGGCGATCGCCAGCAGCGGGCCGAGCAGCGCCACCGAGAAGACCGGCGAGCGCTGCCAGAGCACGACGAGCACGAGCGCTGCCGAGCCCATCAACGCGAAGGGCAGTGCGGTCGACGCGATGTTCCGGCGGAGGACGTCCGCGAGGCGCCGACGCGACGCAATTCCTGCTGCAAGGCTGACGAGGCTGATGTTGACGCAGTACTGCGCGAGTGCACACGCGGCGGCGGCGCTGACCAGGGCGAATGCGTCGGCCGAGCGGAACGGCGCCGCGGCGAGCGCCCCGGCCCCGGCTGCGAGCGCGTGCACGGAGGTGTTGAAGGCGATCCGCGCCGGCGGCCGGCGCTCGAGCGCCTGCATCAATGCCGGGGCCAGCGCGACGACCAGCACCGCGGGCGCCCAGCCGAACAGCAGGACGGCCGACACGCTGAAGACGAAGCCGAGCGATACGCCGTTCGCGTCCAGGTGGTCGAGCGGCACAGGAAAGCGGTCCGCCAGGCACGACGCGGCGAGGAGCCCGGCGGCGCCGGCGAGGACGCCGAGGCCGGGCAGGCCAAGCGCGAGCGCGACGACTGCGGCGGAGACGAGGGCGGCACCTCCGGCGCACACCGGCGCGACCACGAAGGTCAGCGGCAGCGGTAGAAGTCTCCTCACTGCGCGGCTACCAGTCGAGGAAACTGTAGTCCGCGAACCCGGCGTAGCCGGCGCAGATTGCGACCGCGAGCAGCAACGCGACTACCACTAGCCGCGACACCACGATCTTGGAACGGGTCATTCGATCCTTTCCCCTCAGCTGACCTAGCGATTCTTTCAGGGCGCCGGGGAGCCGCCTACACCCGTTCGGGGGATTCCCCATCCCCCAAACGGCACCCCTATGCGGAAAGCCCGGCTTCGGCCAGCGGGCGCCGGGCCCAGGCGAAACGCGTGCGATACCAACCGGTCAGGCCGACGACGGCGACGCCGTAGCCCGACGAATGGATCATCCAGCCGTTCCCGAGATAGATGCCCATGTGGTTGACGTCGGCGGGCTTCGACCGCAGGCCCTGGCCACCGAAGAAAAGAAGGTCGCCGGGTGCGAGCCGGGCAAACGCGATCCGCTTGTCGGCCGGCACTTCGCCGCTCATCTGGTACGTCGTCCGTCCCTTGAGGACGGTCGCAAGCTTCGGTGCACCGGCGTACGGCTGCAGCTTGTAGACGCGCCAGACGAAGCCCGAGCAATCGAAGCCGCCCCGGGTTGGGACGCCGGCGGGAGCGCCAGCGCGCTCGCTCGTCCCGGCCCAGACGTACGGGTAGCCGATCAGGCCCACGGCCGTCGTGAGCACGCGCTTCTGCCAGTCGGTCAGCTGAGGCAGAGCGAACGTCGCCGCCGCTTCGCGCACGGCCTCGGCGTCGCCGGCCCCGAGCTTCAGCATCCGGGCGGCGGAGAACGCTGCCTCGGCGCGGG
Source organism: Actinomycetota bacterium (assembly GCA_030913835.1). GTDB lineage: Bacteria > Actinomycetota > Thermoleophilia > Gaiellales > Gaiellaceae > UBA5186. The sequence goes on from JALZOQ010000217.1 coordinate 4,705, forward strand.
TCGAGGTGTCGCCGGGAGCGAGCTCCAGGTCGTCCCGCGCGGCAGGGTGATTGGTGCGGAGGCCGAGCAGTCGCGCTACGACCTCGGTGCCGAAGCGCGAGGGAGGCGCGAGGCCGGCCGTCTTCGCGCCGGCGGCGAAGGTCGCGGCGGCATCCTGCAGTGCGAGTGCGCCCACCAGCCGCGAATCCAGGCCGGCGATCGACACCGGCAAGGTGGGCGACGGGACGGCCGCGGGAGGCTGCCGGGTGAGCGAGGCCACGAGGTTTGCAGCGGCGCCGCGCGTCAATGGGTCATCGGGACGAAAGGTCGTCGGATCGGTGCCCATGATCCCTTGCGCAGTGATCGTGACGATCTGCGGCTGAGCCCAGGAGGTCGTGGCAGGCTTCGGCTTCGCCGCCGTCGCGGTGGCGGCGGGCGCGAGCACGGCAAGCAGGCCAAGCGTGAGGA
>JALZOQ010000220.1 GCA_030913835.1 Actinomycetota bacterium
GCGCCACTTCATCCACGGCTCGCGCCAGCCGTCCCCGTTCAACAGGTGGAAGACGAACAGCCAGAACCCGTACGGCTCGCGCCAGCGCCCGTTTCGCCGGTCATCGAAGCAGAGCGGGTAGAGCCACGAGCTCGACGGATGAACGGCAGGAGGCATCGCGGCCAGTATCGGCTTAGAGCGCCGAGTCGAAAGCCAGCGGCGCCGCGTCCATCCCGCCCGCGACGGCCCGGTCACGGCGCCGCTCCAGCGCCGACGGCACATGCTCCCGCTGCTCGAGCAGGTCCCCGCCAGCCCTGTCCTCGCCCTGCGGCGGGAACTTCGCGACCGCGTAGTACCCGGCCGCCCGCATCGCATGGTTGTGGATGTCGTCGTTCAGGCCGAGCAGCCGGCCGTCCGGGCCGACCCGCCACGTGTTCTCCCTCGCATGCTCCGCAAACGCGGCCGCGTTCACGCCGCAGACCCGCAACGGCTTCGGCACCCCGTCCAGCAGCAGCTTCAACGCGGTGATCGACGGGGTGATCCTGGCTGTCAGCCTGGACGGCGGCTTGCCGAAGTAGAAGCCGTGGCGGCGGTAGGCGGCAACGAACGGCCGGCCGGTCTCCATCGTCGCGTTGTGGCCGGAAGGGTCGCCGACAGCGTAGAGCCGGCGGGTCCACTGGTGCTCCAGCAGCCGCTCTTCGACGCCGAGGCCGCGGAGGTAGTCCCGCAGGGCGGCGGAGGTGGCGTCGGGGGTGCCGGACGTGCCGAACAGATGCCCCGTCTCGAGCAGGCCGATCGCCCTGAGCTCGCCGGGCGCGTCCTGCAGCACGATGATCGAGGTGGCGTCGAGGCCGTAGTCGGCCGCCAGCTCCAGCTCGAGCCGCGGGTCGTACGGGATCCCCGACTCGACGACATGGATGTCGGTGCGGAACTCGGGGTAGACCCGCCCGGCCTTCGCGCGTTCCCGGTCGATGTCGAGCTCGTTCGCGACCTGCTCGTCGGTCTTGCCGATCACCCGCAGGTCATACCAGGGGCTGGTGGGCTTGCCGGGGTAGCGGTGCGCCCGCGGATCGGACGGGTTCCACGGCACCTCGGCACGGCTGCCTTCGCACAGCTCACAGGCCGGGTCGGCGCCGGCGACGTGCAGGCCGACGCTGTAGACGGGATGCTGCGACCAATGCTGCCGCAGGTACGTCCAGCCGGCCGGCCGTTCCTTCGCCAGCCGGGCGTGCGCGTTGCCGTCGCCGTTCACCGTCGACAGGTACAGCTTCCCGTCCGGGCACGCCTCATCCAACGCCGCATGCACCCGCTCCGAGTGGAGCAGGAACGCGAACTCGTCGCCGGCGACGAAGTCATACGTCGAGCCGCGGCCGGGATCGTCCGATTGTCCTTCCCCGACGACGAACGAGCCGCGCACGGGGTTCTCGATCTTCGCCGGGTCGCGGCTGAACGGCCGGAAGATCAGCTTCGCCGCCAGCCCCGGCAGCTTCCCACGGTCGAGGCGCTGGTCGATGTACCGGATCCGCCCGAACAGCGAATCCACGGTGCTGCGTTCGCCGCCGTCGTCGATGCGGGCGCCGTCACGGTTGATCGCCAGCCCGGTCACACGATGGTAGTGCAGCGCCCAGCAGATGATGCCGGCGACCGCCCACGTCTCCCCGATCTGCCGTGATTTTTCGTCGACGACGTTGCGGAACACGAGCTCGCCGGTGCGGGCTAGGTGGGGGAGGTCGAGCCAGGCGTGGATGAGCTGCTGCTGGGTCGGGAACAGCGTGAGTTTGACGGGGCGGAGTTTCCGGCCGGCGAGTTCCTTCCCGGCGGTGTCGAAGCGTGAGGCGATCCAGACGTGGCCGGAGTTGAGCCAGCCGACGGGGTCGCGGGCGTGGCGTTCGGCTTGGGTGAGTTCGATCTCTTGTTGTTCTTCGGCGGCCCAGGTGAGTTCGAGCTCGCGGAGCCCCTCTTGGAGAGCTTGGGCGAGGGCGCTCATGCGGACCAGCCGTAGGCGGTGCTACCGCCCAGGTCTGCGACGTGCATCCTTAGTGGCGGTGCAGCGGGTGCCCTCTTCAGCGACGCGAAGGCTGACGGGATTGTCGAGGTATCGGAGGACACGCATGGGCGGGGTGGCTTCGACGTTCTCCCGCAGACGCTTCCCGTCAGCCATCGTCGCCCGATCCGGGTGGTGGCCCGCCTAACCGGACCGTCGGCCTGAACCGATCCTCAGCAGCCTCGTCGTCGCGCCGTTCGAGCGTGCACACCACCGCCACCACGGCCGCGGCCAGCACGACGAACACGGCGGCGTTCGCCCCATACTCAGCCCGGACCAGGACGAGCAGGAACGCGGCGGCGCCGGCTGCGGCGAGGAGGGCGAGGC
>JALZOQ010000348.1 GCA_030913835.1 Actinomycetota bacterium
GGCGGCAGGTCGAGCGTCAGCGTTCGGGCTGCGGGGCCCTGGCCGACGATGATGTCCAGCCGGAAGTCCTCGAGCGCCGGGTAGAGGATCTCCTCGATCGTGCGGTTCAGGCGATGGATCTCGTCGACGAAGAGGACGTCGCGCTCCTCCATCGCGGTGAGGATCGCCGCCATGTCTCCCTTGCGCTCGAGGGCGGGGCCGGCCACAGAGCGGATGCCGACGCCGAGCTCCTCGCGGACGATGTAGGCGAGGCTCGTCTTACCGAGCCCGGGCGGGCCGACGAGGAGGACGTGGTCGAGCGGCTCGCCGCGGGCCCGCGTCGCGTCGAGCGCGATCGCGAGCTGCTCCTTGACGCGCTCCTGGCCCACGAACTCGTCCAGGCGGCGCGGGCGAAGCGTCTGCTCGAGCTCCTCCTCCTCGGGCGCGACCGGCGCGACGAAAATCTCTGTCATGCCGCGCGCAAGGCCTGCCGGACGCGCTCCTCCGGCGGCAGGTCGGGATCGGTCGAAGCGAGCGCCTGCTCGGCCTCGAGCAGCGTGTAGCCGAGCTCGACGAGCGCCGCGCGCGCGACCTGATCGGGCTTCGTGCCGGCTGCGGAGGAGATCGGCACGGGCTCGTCGGCGAGCTTCTCCTTCAGCTCGAGCACGATCCGCTCTGCGGTCTTCTTGCCGATGCCCGGGATCGCCTGGAACCTCGCTGCGTCCTCGAGCACGATCGCCCGGCGCAGCTCTGCGGCGGGGGACCCCGAAACGACCGCGAGCGCAACCTTGGGGCCGACGCCGTTCACCGAAAGCAGCGAGACGAAGAGGTCCCGCTCGGCCTGCTCCGCAAAGCCGAAGAGCTGGAGGGCATCCTCCCGAACGTTGAGGTAGGTCAGCAGCGTGACCTCGTCGGCGCCGTCGGCCTTGCGGAGCGCGCTCGGCGTGGCGTGGAGGAGGTACCCGACTCCGCCGACATCCAGGACAAGACCGTCGGGCGTGCGCGCGACCGGGCGGCCGCTGAGCTGAGCGATCATGCCGCTACGTTAGGTGTGTCGGCGGACGTTCCTGCGCGCACTTGCGGCGTGGATGCCCGGCGTAAACTGATGGGATCGATGGCCGACGACGCGCTGTTCATCGTCCTGCTCGTCCTGGGAATCCTGGGAATTCTGTCGGTCGTCTGGGCATTCGTTCGGGTCGTCGTGCGGCTCTTCTGGACGGGCGACGTCGAGCCCGCCGGGCGCGACTCGAACACGTTCAGGCGCAAGACGGACTAGCCCGCGGCGGCGATCTTCATCAGCGGCGGCGCGAGCGCGTGGCAGATCGCCACTGCGAGCGCGTCGGCGGCGTGCGTCGGTTTGGGTTCCTCGCGCATCCCCAGGATCGCCTTGACCATTCGCTGCACCTGCGCCTTCTCGGCGCGGCCGTAGCCGCACACGGCCTGCTTGACGCGGGAGGGCGCGTACTCAGCGCACTCGACGCCGGCGCGCGCCGCCGCGACGAGCACGGCTCCGCGGGCCTGGCCGACGGAGAGCGCGGTGCGGGCGTCGGCGCCGACGAACGACTCCTCGAGCACGACGGCATCCGGGGCGTGCAGGTCGATGAGCCCCGCCACGCCCTCGTAGATCGTCTTCAGCCGCAGCTCCGGGCGCTCCCCGGCAGCCGTCTGCCACCACCCGTGGTCGATGGCCCTGAGGCGCCCGCCGCTTTCGTGGACGATCCCGTATCCGCACGCAGCCGTTCCTGGGTCGATGCCGACGACTTTCACACGGAGACATTAGGGAGAGGGTCGGATGCTCCTGCTTCCCCCGTTACACACACCCTGAGGCTGGGAACATGCGCACCGTGCCCACCACCGAGGAACGGGGAACGGCAGGCGACATCTGGCTCATGCTTCCAGACGGCAGCGAGCACCCGCTGCGCTGCGACGTCACCATTGGACGCGGCGACGAGAACGACCTCGTGCTGAAGACGACCACCGTCAGCCGCGAGCACGCGCGCCTGGCGCACAAGGACGGACGATGGTTCATCGAGGATCTCGGCAGCCGCAACGGGACGTTCGTGAACACCAAGCGGATCCCGGCCCACCGTCCCTACTCGCTGCACCACGCCGACCGCATCGACGTGGGCTCGGAGACGCTCGTCTTCTCCTGGCTCACGCAGTCCACCGACCCCGACGACACTCACTCGATGGACAGCCTCGCGCCGGTCGCCTCCCGGCCCCTCTCGCCCTTCCAGCAGCAGGTGGTCGGCGCCCTCTGTCAGCCGTGGCTGGACGGCGCCAGCCTCGACCGGCTGCCGACGAACGAGGAGATCGCGGCGGAGATCGGCACGCCGGGAGCCGCCGACACCGTCAAGGCGGCGCTGCGGCGCGCCTACGCGAAGGCCGGGCTTACCGAGGGCCTGCCCCACGCCAAGCGACGCGCGCTGTGCCGCGTGGCCCGGCAGCGCGGCTGGATCTAAAGCGCTGTAGTAACGGCGTCAGGCCACTGGCGCGCGGCGTCGGCAACCTGGTCGGACCCCGAGAACGCCTAGCACGCCGCAAGTCCGAGACCGCACCGGCGTCCCTTAGATGCAGGTATTTCTCGCACACAGCTTCGACCAAAGGGGTACCGAAAATGCGTCGCTTGCTGCTCTTGCTCGTCGCCTCCGTGGCGCTCACAGCCGCCGCTCCCGGCGTGACCGCGACGGTCACAGTCGTAATCTCGAGGACGGGCATCGTGCCGGCCGACGTGACCATCAAACAAGGCGACACGGTCACGTGGACGAACAGCGACACAGTCGCGCACCAGATCGTGGTCAAGAACTACACCTGCACCCTCACGATCCAGCCAGGCCAGCAGGGGTCTTGCACGTTCACGCGGTCCGGGAAGTTCAACTACAGCGATCCCGCGCAGACGGGCAACAGATTCAAGGGAAGCATCACCGTCCAGGCTGGGCCTACCTCGGTCACGCTCCAGTCGTCGAAGAAGATCCTGATCTTCGGCGGCGCGTCGACGCTCTCAGGCGCCGTGTCGACCGCACAAACGGGCGAGCGCGTGACGATCCACGCCCAACCGTGCGGGCAGACGGCGTTCTCGCAGCTGACCAGTCTTTCGACCACGACTGGCGGCGCCTTCAGCTACGTGGCCAAGCCGACGCTGAACACGAATTTCCAGGCCAAGTGGAAGTCCGCCACCAGCGCCACGGTCACCGTCAAAGTGCGGCCTCGCGTCCGTTTGACCCGGCTCGCAGCTAGGCGATTCTCGGTGAAGGTGACGGCCGCGATGCCGTTCGCCGGGAAGTACGTCGTCTTCCAGCGCTATAGCCCCGCATTGCGC
>JALZOQ010000268.1 GCA_030913835.1 Actinomycetota bacterium
ACTCCGTCGGCGATCGCTCGCAGCACCTCCTCCGGCGAGCCGCCCGCCTCCGCGGCGGCCGACTCGGGCAGGATCGCGATGTAGAGCGGACCCGCACCGGTCGACAAGATCAGCCGCTCGAGCTGGCGTTCCTCCTGGCTCGAGATCGTCGGGCTCGCTTCGGGATCCACGTACACCGGATCGGTCCCGAGGGACGCGACCGCGCGGTCGACGATCGGGCCGGCGTGCGCTGCGGGCGCGAGCACGGCGCAGGCGAGCAAGGCGAGGGCGAGGGCGGGGATCCGCACGGCGGCGAACTCTAGACGGCGTCCGGCTGTCGCCAGCGGCGCAGGATCCGCCACTGGGCAACGAGGACGAGCGCGGTGACGGCGAAGAGCACGAGCGTCGCCGCGGACGCGTAGCCGTAGCGCAGGTATTCGAACCCGTTGCGGTAGATGAAGAGTGGGACGTAGGTCGTCGCGTACGGCGGTGGTCCACCCTGCGTGACGAGCAGCGCCGGGACGAAGTTCGCCTGGAAGCTGAAGATCGTGTCGCGCAAGCAGAGGAGGACGAGCGCGGGCGCCATCAGCGGCAGCGTCACGCGCCGGAGCATCTGGAGGGCTGACGCCGACTCGAGTGCTGCGGCTTCGTAGAGCTGTTGCGGGATGCTCTGGCGGACGGCCAGGACGACGAGGAAGCCTTCCCCGATCTGGAACAACAGCATTCCGATCACCGCCCAGCGCGCCGAGGTCGGGTCGGTCAGCCAGCGCGGCGTCGGGGCCCCGGCGGCTCCAAGCAGGAGGTTCAGGGGCCCGTAGAGCGGATTGAGGATCCAGATCCAGAGGAGCGCGTAGGCGGCGTCGGGAACCACGGTCGGGAGCAGGACCGCGGCGCGCGCAGCCCCGGTCGCGCGCCCACGCGCATGCAGGAGAAGCCCGAGTGCGAGCGCTGCGAGCAGGCGGAGCGGCACCGCGATGGCGACGAACAGGAGCGAATTCCGCAGCGCAATCCCGAACACGTCGTCCGTCCAGAGCTCGCGGAAGTTGTCGAGCCCGAGGAAGCGCGGTTCGCCGATCAGGTCGTACTCGTGAAATGCAAGCCAGAACGTGATCGCCGCCGGGACGAACACGAGCGCTGCGAGCCCGACGAGGTACGGAGCGAGCATCAGCGCCAGTTCGCGCCGCTCGCGCGTCATCGGCTCGGCCTCAGCGCTTGGCGCGTTCGAACGGGCCGCGGGTTACCGCGTCGAGCAGCCGCGCCACGCCCTCCGGCGTCCCGCCCTCGTACAGCGCCTCCTCGAGCACCGGCTCCGCCGCGTCCTCGATCTCGGGCCAGGTCGAGAGCGTGGGCACGCGCCGGATGACCGGGATCGTGTCGAGGAACACGCGCGAGTTGGCGGGCTTCGCGTTGGGGTCGAGGAAGGCGTCGGAGTTCGCGACCGCCTTGAGCGAGGGAACCGTCCTTCCGGTCCTCGCCACGACGCGCTGACCTTCGGGGCCGAGCGCATACTCCATGAACCGCCACGCGGCGTCCTTGTTCTTCGACGCCTTCGTCATGCAGTAGGCGTCCGAGTGGAGGATGCCCGCAGGCTGCCTGAATCGGGGGAGCGGGGCGACGTCCCAGTCGAACGTCGTGATCGTGCGAAAGCTCGGGGTCGAGCGGCGCGAGGAGAGGATCATCGCGGAGCGGCCGTTCATGAATCGCGATTCGTCGTCCTCCGACTCGACCTCCTCCTCGCCCGGGATGACCCCATAGAACCTGCGGAGCGACAGGAACTGCTCGAGCGCCTCCCGTGCTGCCGGCGTGTCGAGCGCGAACCCCGTCTCGCCCTCGTTCACGAGCTCGCCGCCGTTCGACCAGACGAAGGGCGCGAGCCGGATCAGCGTCGGCTCGACTCCCAGGCCGTACTGCCCCTGTTTCCGATCGGTCAGCTCGATCGCCGTGTCGGTGAACTGCTTCCACGTCCAGCCGGCGCCCGGCTCGGGCACGCCGCCCTTCTGGAACAGGTCCCGGTTGTAATAGACGACGAGGCTCGAGATGTTCTGCGGCAGGCAGGTCAGCGTGCCGCCGAAGCGGAAGGCGTCCAGCGCCTGCGGGTAGAAGTCCTCCTCGGCGAACACGTCCGAGTCGGCCACTCGCGACTCGACCGGCTCCAGCAAGCCCCTCGCCGCGAACTGGCCGTAGAAGCGGTAGTTGAGCAGGAACACGTCGGGGGGCCTGCCGGCGGAGAACGACGTGCCGAGCCGCGTGAGCAGGTCGTCCCGGTCGCTCGCCTCGATCAGCTTGACCCTGACGTCCGGTTGCTCCGTCTTGAACGCCGTGATCAGCTCGCGGTAGGCCTTCAGCTCCTCCGGCTCGCCGAAGACGAGGAAGCTGACCGAGCCCGAACCCGAGCCCGATCCCCCCGAGTTGGAGCCGCCGCAACCGGCGACGAGCAGCACCGCCATCAGGCACGCCCCGGCGAGTCGTGAGAGCCTCATCCTCGCTCGCGATCATCCGGCATCACTCCGCGACGTGCAATCGGCCACCTCGGAAGAGGCGACGCTGGACGGCGAGGAACGCGATCACGACGGGCGCCGTCGCCATCACGGCGCCGGCGAGCAGCAGGGGCGCGTTCTGGCGGTCGAGCTGCGCGAGCGAGCGCAGCCCGAGCGGTAGCGTGAATCGCTCCGCGCTCGACAGGTAGATCAGCGGGTCGAGGAAGTTACTCCAGGTCACGACTCCGGCGAGCACCGCGACGACGACGGTCACCGGACGGACGAGCGGCATCGCGGAGCGCCGCCAGATCGCCAGCGGTCCGGCACCTTCGACGCGCGCGACGTCGAGCAGGTCCCTGGGCACCCGGCTGAACGCCCACCAGTAGAGGAGCACGTAGAAGGGCGACGTGCCGATCAATCCCGCCGCCATGAGGGGGACGAACGTGTCGGTGAGACCGAGCGAGCTGAAGAGCGCGAAGCGCGGGACGAGGAGGGCAGTCACCGGCACCATCAGCGCGAGGAACGACGTGCCGAGCAGCACACCCGCGAGGCGGCGAGGCAGCTGGGAGATCGCGAAGCCGGCCCAGGACGCGCAGAGCACGCTCAACGGGATCGTGACGGCGCAGACGATCGCCGAGTTGAGCGCGTAGCGGCCCAGGTCGACGAGCTCGAGCGCCTCCCCGTAGTTCCCGAAGCTGACCGGCCGCGGGACGAGCTCAGGACCGCGAGGCGGGGGAAGTCCCGCCTTCCGCAGCGAGCCGGTCACCATCAGGACGAGCGGCAGCGCGAAGAGCGCGCCAACCGCGACGGCCGCCACGCCGCGGGCTGTCGCGGTGGCGC
>JALZOQ010000300.1 GCA_030913835.1 Actinomycetota bacterium
GTGCAGCTCGGCGCGCCCGCGCAGGAGCGCCTCGTCGATCTGCACGTGCGCCTGCCAGTCGCGGCCCACGCGCTCGAACGCGCACGCGCCGAGCTCGCGCACCGAGTGCGGCCGCCCGCTCGCGATCACGTAGTCGTCGGGCTCGCCCTGCTGGAGGATCAGCCACATCGCGCGCACGTAGTCGCCCGCGTAGCCCCAGTCGCGCTGCGCGTCGAGGTCGCCGAGCCACACCTCTTCCTGCAACCCGAGCGAGATCGCGGCTGCCGCGTGGGCGACCTTCATGGGCAGGAAGTCGGGCGGGCGCCGCGACGACTCGTGGTTGTAGAGGATCCCCGCGGAGGCGTGGAGGCCGTACCGCCGGCGGTATGAGCCCGTGATGAAGTGCGCGTAGGCCTTCGCCGCGCCGTAGGGCGTCAAGGGTGAGAGCGGCGTCGACTCCGACTGCGGCGTCTCGACCGGCTCTCCGAAGATCTCGCTCGACGAAGCCTGGTAGAAGCGGATCGACTTGTCGTGCAGGCGGATCGACTCGAGCATCGCGGTCGCGCCCACCGCCGCGAACTGGGCCGTCAGGACCGGCTGCTCCCACGAGATCGGGACGAACGAGACCGACGCAAGGTTGTAGACCTCGTGCGGACGGCACGAGCGGAGCGCGTTCAGCAGGGAGACCTGGTCGAGCAGGTCGGCCGTGATCAGGTCGACGCGGTCCCGTAGCGGCGCGAGGTTGGGATACTGGGCGCTCGAGCGGCGGACGACTCCGAAGACCTCGTAGCCCTGGTCGAGGAGCAGCTCGGCGAGGAGCGATCCGTCCTGGCCGCCGATCCCGGTGATCAGTGCGCGCCGCGCGGCCATCCGGGCCGTGATGATACTGCCGGGCGTGACCGACACGCCTCTCACCGCCGACCTCCGTGCCCATCCGCCCGGGCTCCACGGGGCGGGCGACGAGTACTGGGGCCTGGCGTGGCCTGCGCTGGAATGGCTCGAGCGGAACGTGGCGGAGGGGATGCAGACGCTCGAGACCGGGGCCGGGTCGAGCACGATCGTCTTCTCAGCCAAGGGGGCCGACCACATCGCCGTGAGCCCCGATCCGGCCGAGGAAGGGCGGATCCGCGCAGAGTGCGAGCGACGTGGAATCTCGAGCGACCGCGTCTCATTCCGAGTGGGGTCGTCACACGAGGTCCTGCCGGAGCTCGAGCCGCGCCCTCTAGACCTCGTGCTGGTGGACGGCGCGCACGGCTTCCCGTATCCGATCCTGGATTGGTGGTTCCTGGCCCCGCACGTGAAGGTCGGCGGCCGGATGCTGCTGGACGACGCGTACATGCCTCCCGTCGGCGCGCTCGTCGACGCGCTGCGCGCCCAGCCCGGCTGGGAAATCGACGAGGCAGTCGGTGACCGCACCGTCGTCGTCCGGAAGACGGCGGAGGGCCTGCCCGACTTCGACTGGGGCGGCGAACGGCTCGGCGGACGGATGAACTTCCGGTACCTCGCGCCGCCCCAACGGCTCGTCGCCGCAGCGCGGCACCGGGTCTTCACGACGCCGCTCGGTCTCCGCGTGGTCGCGCTCGCCCGGCGCGGTACGGGGCTGCGCTGGCGAAAGGCGAGCTAGTGCAGCGCGCGGAGGTACGTCCACGCCTCGCGCAGCCCACGCGGGCGTAGGGCGACGAGCAGCGCTACGTACAGCACGAAGCCGCCGATGGCGGCAGGGATCCCGCCTACCACCAGCGCGAAGACCCCGAACGCGATTCCGGCGAGGGCGCCCACAACGATCGCGAGCTGCGCGAGCCCGGCGGCCGAGAGGGTCAGCATCCGTCTCGAGACGCCGACCATCAGCGCGACGAGTACGCCGAACGTCGTGACGGCGAGCGCGAGCGCGATTCCGGGGAGGCCGAACGCTTCGCGCAGAGCCAGCGTCACGGGTACGTGCACGACGAGCGCGCCGATCGCGACCGCGACGAGGAAGCGGCTCCGCTCGAGCACGAACACCAGCGGAAACGTCACCGTGAACGCGACGGTCGCGAACATCCACGGGGCGAACGCGACGACGAGTTGCCCGAGCTCGCTGCCGACCTGTCCGGCGAAGGCGTCGCCGAGCACGACCCTGACGATCCGGCCGCCGACGAGGGCGAACACTCCGGCCGCGCCCGCGATCACCGCGAGTGACAACCAGGACGTGTGCACGACGTGGCGGGCCGCGGTCACGTCGTCGAGCCCGCGGCGCGTGAGCGTGGCCGCCGAGACGAGAGACAGCGCCGACGCCGTCGCCGTCACGAGCGTCGCCGCGAGCAGGTACGCGTAGGAGAGGCTCGTCACCTCGCCGACTCCGAGCGCGGCCGAGAGCCGGAGCGAGATCAGGTACAGCCCCTGGATCGCGAGCGGAACCGCGGCGCCGCGCATGAGCGCCGCGATCCTGACGCGCACACCGACGATCGAGGCGTGACCGCCCCGCAGCTCGCCACGTGCTAGGAGCACCAGCGCGGGGACCCCGAGCGAGAACGCGCCATTTGCGACGAGGCCCCACGCGAGGGAGATCAGCCCATGCGAGTCGGCGAGCGCGAGGAAGAGCGCGAGGCCGACGACCGCGCCTCCCGCGTACCCGAACGCCGCGACGCCGTACGAGTCTCGAGCGGCCAAAGCGCTCGCGAAGAGCGACGCGAGCAGCTGCATGAACGCAGCGGGGACGAGCCAGACGAGCGCTTGGCCGGCCAGGTCGGCCGAGGCCTGCGGAAGGCCGCCGGGAAGCGCGTCGCCGGCCGGGCCCGAGAGGAGCGCGACCAGGACGACTACGGGAACCGCGAGCGCGAGGAACGTCAACGCGTAGCCGCGCGTCTCGGCGCCGAGTCGGTTCTCGGCCGCCGCGCGCGTCAGGTCGGGGACGACCACGAGCCGGAACGCCTGCGCCGCAAGGACGAGCACGAGGTAGATCGCGTACGCGGCGAGGAATCCGTCCGTCTCTGCGTCGCGCCCGAACTTCTGCGCGAGCAGCGCGCCGGCGACCGCCGCCGAGCCGCTGATCGCCAGCATCGAGATCGCCGTCTGGATCCCGCTCCTTACAGCGCTCTTACGAGTGCTGGGCATACTCATGTCCGCGCCCTCGGGCATCTTTCCATCATGACTTCGCCTACGAACGACACGCTCTGGAACGACGAGTCGGTCGCGCAGCTCGAGCGCGATTTCGGGGATCTGTACAGCGGGAGGACCGTGCTCGTCACCGGAGCCGACGGCTTCATGGGCTCGCACCTCACCGAGGGGCTCGTCGCGCTCGGGGCGCGCGTGCACGCGTTCGTGCGCGCGACCTCAAGCGGCGCGCTGAACAACATCTGGCACCTGCGCGGCCAGCTCAAGGTGCACTTCGCCGACCTGACCGACCGGCACTCGATCGATCTGCTCGTCCGCGAGCTGTGCGACGCGCCCGACAAGCCGTACGTCTTCCACCTCGGCGCCCAGGCGCACGTCGGCGAGTCGTGGCACCGCCCGTACGAGACGGTGATGGCGAACACGGTCGGGACGCTCAACCTGCTCCAATCGATCGTCAACCACGGGCTCGAGCTCGAGAAGTTCGACACGGCAGGCACCTCGGAGGAGTACGGAAACGTCCGCGAGAACGTGCGCCACCACCACGACTTCGACGAGGCCGGCTCGCTCATCCTCCACGAGCGCTCGCCCGTCAACCCCAAGTCGATCTACGCGACGGCCAAGGTCGCGGCCGACTTCCTGACGATGAACTACTACGACGCGTACGGCCTGCCCGGCGTGGTCACGCGCATGTTCAACAACTACGGACCCCGGCAGAACCCGCGCTACGTCACCGGCACGATCATCTCGCAGGCCCTCGAGCGCCCGCAGATCGAGCTCGGCGCGCTCGAGCCGCTGCGCGACTTCTGCTTCTGCACCGACGGCGTCCGCGGGCACCTGACCGTGGCGGCGCACGGCACGCCCGGAGACGTCTACGTCTACGGTCAAGGCGAGAACATCTCGATGGCCGAGTGGGCCGCGCTGATCCTGCGCGTCGGCGAGGAAAAGGGCTACTGGCCCGAGCGCGAGATCGTCTCGGTCCCAGGCCGCTTCCGCCCGGGCGCGAGCGACGTGATGGCGCTGCGAGTCGGCTACGAGAAGTTGAACCGCGAGACCGGCTGGGAGCCGCAGGTGTCCTGGGAGGAAGGCGTCGCGAAGACGATCGACTGGTACGCGAAGAACCGCGACCGCTGGATCGGCCGGGTCGACTGGCTTCCATCCTTGGAAAATGCTGCGCATTTCCCAAGGGTCTAGCTTGTCCCGTCGCTACGCTCGGGAGATGGAGGAAAGAACGTGAGAACCCTGGTGACCGGCGGCTCGGGCTTTCTCGGCTCGCACGTCGTCGAGCGGCTGCGCGCCGAGGGTCTCGACCCCGTCGTGCCGCGCAGCGCCGAGTACGACCTGATGCGCGAGGACGATGTCCGGCGGCTGTTCGCCGACGCGCGGCCGGAGCTCGTCATCCACCTCGCGGCGCTCGCCGGCGGCATCGGCGCAAACCGGGCCGCCCCGGGGCGCTTCTGGTACGTCAACCTGCTCATGGGCGCGTACGTGATCGAGCACAGTCGCCTCGCCGGCGTGGACAAGCTACTGCTGCTCGGCACCGTCTGTTCGTATCCGAAGTTCGCGCCCGTCCCCTTCCGCGAGGACGAGCTCTGGAACGGCTACCCCGAGGAGACGAACGCGCCGTACGGCATCGCGAAGAAGTCCCAGCTCGTCGGCGCGCAGGCCTACCGCGACGAGTACGGGCTGAACTCGATCTACCTCCTGCCGGCGAACCTCTACGGGCCGCGCGACCATTTCCACCCGACGAACGCGCACGTGATCCCCGACCTGATCCGCAAGATGATCGACGCGCAGGAGGCCGGCGAGCGCGAGATCGTCCTCTGGGGCGACGGCTCGCCGACGCGCGAGTTCCTCTACGTCGAGGACTGCGCCGCCGGGATCGTGCTGGCCGCGGAGCGCTACGACGGCGCCGACCCGGTGAATCTCGGCACCGGGGTCGAGACGTCGATTCGCGAGACGGTCGACCTCGTCGCGGAGCTCACCGGCTACGAGGGTGAGATCGTCTGGGACACGTCGATGCCGAACGGACAGCCGCGGCGAAGCCTCGACGCGTCGCGTGCGAAGGAGCTGTTCGGCTTCGAGGCGAAGACCCCCTTGCGTGAAGGGCTCGAGCGCACGATCGCGTGGTACCGGGCGTCCGCGCCCGCCTATGCGGCGAATTAGAACCCGTTTCGCATCGAACCTGAGAGGGGTTCTGAGCGCCTTCAAGCGCGAG
>JALZOQ010000315.1 GCA_030913835.1 Actinomycetota bacterium
ACACCGCCTCGCGCCGTCCAGCGCGGCCCGAGGACACAACGGTTCATTGTGAGAGGAATTCTCAGCCCAGCGCGCCGAGAGGAGGGAGATCCGCATGTCCGTACTGATCAAGGGAGGCCGCGTCATCACCGCGGCGGACGACTACGTCGCAGACGTGTTCGTCGAGGACGAGCGGATCTCCCTCATCGGCGAGTCCCTGGACGTCCAGGCCGACAAGACGATCGACGCAAGCGGGAAGCATGTCCTCCCGGGCTGCGTCGATCCGCACACGCACCTGGACATGCCTTTCGGGGGCACGGTCACGATCGACGATGTCGAGTCGGGCCAGACCTCGGCTGCCTTCGGCGGCACGACCTGCCACGTCGACTTCGTCATCCAGCCGCAGGGCCAGACCTTCACCGCAGCGCTCGACGAGTGGCGCGGCAAGGCCGAAGGGAAGCAGGTGATCGACATGGGCTACCACATGGCGGTCACCGACCTCAAGGAGGGCGGCACGCTGGAGGAGCTCGCGTCGCTGCCGGAGCAGGGCGTCACGTCCTACAAGCTCTTCATGGCCTACAAGGGCGCGCTCATGGTCGACGACGAGACGCTCTTCCGCACGATGGAGGTCGCGGCGGAGACCGGCGCGCTCGTGATGGTGCACGCCGAGAACGGCGACCTGATCGACGTCCTCGTCAAGCAGGCGCTCGCCGCCGGCAACACCGAGCCGAAGTACCACGCGCTCACCCGGCCGCCGGAGGCAGAGGGCGAGGCGACGAACCGCGCGATCCAGCTCGCGCACGTCGCCGGCGCTCCGCTCTACGTCGTCCACGTCACGTGCAAGCAGGCGGTCGACCCGATCGCGCTCGCGCGGGAGAACGGCTGGAACGTCTGGGGCGAGACGTGCACCCAGTACTTCTTCACCAGCCTCGACGACATCGCGAAGCCGAACTTCGAGGGAGCGAAGTACGTCTACTCGCCTCCGGTGCGCGACAAGTCGAACTGGGACGTGCTCTGGAACGCCGTGCGCACAGACGCGCTGTCCGTGATCTCGACCGACCACTGCGCCTTCCTCTGGGACGGGCAGAAGACGATGGGCCGCGACGACTTCTCGATGATCCCGAACGGCGGCCCGGGTCTCGAGAACCGGCTGCACATGATCCACGAGTTCGGCGTTCGCGCAGGCCGGATCACGCTCAACCGGATGGTCGAGCTGCTGGCGACGAATCCCGCCAAGCTCTTCGGGCTCTACCCGCGGAAGGGCACGGTCGCCGTGGGCTCAGACGCCGACATCGTGATCTTCGATCCCGACAGGAAGCACACGATCTCGGCCGCGACGCATCACTCGAAGTCGGACTACAACCTGTACGAGGGCACCGAGGTGACCGGAACCCCGGAGCTCGTCCTCCTGCGCGGCCAATTCCTCGTCGAGAACGGCGAGCTCGTCGCAGAGCCCGGCATCGGCCAGTTCGTGAAGCGAGCGAAGTTCGGCGAGGAGCTGAAGCCGGCCCGCGCGGGAGCGACCGCCTAGCCTGCGTTGCTCGCCGCGAGAATCTGCTCGACCATCTCGGCTCCGATCCGGCCCTTGAGCACGTAGCTCGTGGCTCCCGCGTCGAGCGCGCGCTGCTCGTAGACGGCGGGGTCTAGGCCGCTCACCACGATCACCCGAGCCTCCGGCACCGCCTTGCGCAGGCGTCGCGTCGCCTCGAGGCCGTCGACGACGGGCATGTCCATGTCCATCACGACCACGTCGGCGCTCGAGCTGAGAGCCTGGTCGACCGCCTCCTGCCCGTTCGCGGCGGTGCCGACGACGATGACGCGGTCGTCCGTCTCGAGGAGCATCGCCAGCGCGTCGGCGAAGATCGACTGGTCCTCGGCGATCAGGACACGGACGGGACGGCTGGGTCCGGGCACGAGTTCGCCCGGTTCCTACCCTGCGCACAAATTCGAAACCGCGGCGCCGGACCCGCAAGAGAGCCCGGCGCCGCGGTTCGGGAGTCAGATCGCGGTGGTTGCCGGCTCCGGGCGCCCTTCCTTGGAGAGGATCGGCCGGAGGATGTAGTAGAGCCCGCCCGAGACGACGAACGCCGCCAGCCAGGACAGGTCGATGTTGTTCGTTGCCTTTGCGATCGGCCCCTGCATGAACGAGACGAGTCCGTACTCCCACGACCACCCGGCCACGAGGCCGGCCAGCGCGGCGATCACGGCCGCCCAGTTGACGTCGCCGTAGCGAGCGACCGCGGGGTCGTCGTACAGACCCGCCACGTCGATCTGCCCGCGGCGGATGATGTAGAAGTCGACGAGCATCACCCCGCCCCAGGCCGCGATCCAGACGACGACCGACACGAGCCACTTGTCGAAGTCGACCGCGAAGTTGTCCGACTCGATGAACGCGATCAGCGCGACCGTCCCGACCGCCGACACCGCGGTCGCAACCTTCCACCTGGCCAGCTTGAGGTCGAGCGAGAGGGCCGCAAGCGTCGCCGAGTAGAGGTTGAGGATGTTCGTCGCGACCGGGCCGTGCATCACGAGGAACAGGACCAGGATCGAGACACTCGTGCCGAACGCGGCCGTCACGAGCGCGGCCGGGTCCGCTTCGGTTCCGGCGCTCGCGATCGACGCGCCGAGGAAGCCGAGCCACACCGTCGGCACGAAGACCCCCAGGTAGGTCGACCAGAACACCTTCCGCTCGGGAGTCCCGGGCCTGATGAAGCGCGTGTAGTCGGACGACCAGGAGAGCCACGTGATGCCCCAGCCGACGCCGATCGCGGTCATCAGCTGCGAGATCGCGGTCAGCTTGTCCCCACCGCTAACGGTCGAGGTGCCCCACACGATGTCGACCTTGCGCCACGCGAGGATGGACATCAGCACCATCACCGCGGCCGCGACGGGCACGGTCCACTTCTCGAAGGACTGGATCAGGTAGAAGCCGACGATCGCGATCACGGCCTGGACGATCATGATCCCGATCCCCACCGCGTACTTGGTGGCGGTGCCGGGATTGTCGTAGCCCATGTTCTTGAAGATCCCCAGCACGAGGTCGAGCACGATCCACGTGTTGACGCCGAGCCACCCCATCGTCATGAGCATCTGCGCCGTCGCCGGGAGATAGGCCCCACGCCGGCCGAAGGCCGCGCGCGAGAGCACCATCTGGTTCACGCCCGTGCGGGCGCCCATGATGCAGAACAGGCCGAAGAGCGCACAGCCGATGGCATTCCCGATCACCAGGACGAGCAGGGTCTCGATGAGGCTGAGGCCGAGGATGATTCCCAGCGCGCCGAGCACCCAGTTGATCGGGGCGATGTTCGCCCCCGCCCAGATCCAGAACTGCTGAATCGGCGTCGAGTTCCGATCCTGCGCGGGAATCGGCTCGATCCCGTGCCGGTCGAGCTGGACGTCCGAGGGCTCGACGCCGTGCTGATCCGCCATGCCTTCCCTCCTGTGTGAGAGACGCTCGGGCGATCTTCTCGCGCCGATGCGACGCTTGCAAGTGGTTTAGTTGCACGTCGTGGCGCCGCCCCTCCTCCTCGAAAACGGGCTCGTCGACGTGGGCGCCGGTGTGTTCAGCCGCGGGGACGTGGCGGTCGCGGGGGGACGGATCGTCGCGAGCGCGGCCGAGGGTGCCGAGCGGGTCGACTGCTCGCGCTACCTCGTCGTCCCAGGGATGGTGAACGCGCACAACCACTCGAACGAGAACTGGATGCGCGGGATGTGGGACAACCTGCCGCTCGAGCCGTGGATGCTCTTCTCGTATCCCGCACTCGCCGCTCCGTCCCAGTCGCCCGACGAGATCTACCTGCGCACCGTGCTCGGCGCGATCGAGCAGCTGCACTCGGGCGCCACCTGCGTCGTGGACTTCCTCTACGAGCTCGACGGTTTCACGGATGAGTCCCTCGACGCGGTCGTGCGCGCCTACCGGGACGTGGGCTTGCGTGCGCTGATCGCGCTCGGGATCGGCGATCGCGCCTACCACGAGACCGTCGTCCTCGACGAGGGCCTCGTGTCGCGCGACCTGATCGACCGCCTCGAGCGCGACAAGCCGCCGTCGTGGGACGAGTGGGAGCGCTTCGTGCGCGGAGCGGTCGAGAAGTTCCACCGGCCCGACGAGGGCATCTCGATCTGCCCCGCGCCGAGCGGCCCTCAGCGCTGCACGGACGAGATGCTCGTCGGCTGCGCGGCGCTCGCGGAGGAGCTCGACACGGTCATGCACATCCATGTGCTCGAGACGCGCATGCAGGCCGTCTCGGGCCAGGAGATGTACGGTCAGACGCTCGTCGAGCACCTGGACGCGATCGGCTTCCTCTCACCCCGCGTCTGCTTCGCACACGGGATCTGGCTCACGCCCGGGGACATCCGCATCGTCCGCGACCGCGGCGTCACGATCGCCCACAACCCCGTCTCGAACATGAAGCTCGGGAGCGGGATCGCCGCCGTCCCCACGCTGCTGGCGGAGGGCGTGAACGTCGCGCTCGGCACGGACGGCATGTCCTCGAATGACGGGCTCGACATGTTTGCCTCGCTGAAGCAGGCCGCGCTGCTCCACAAGCTCTGGGGAATCGACTACGAGCGCTGGACGGGAGCCGCTGAGGCGTGGCAGCTCGCAACGATCGGCGGCGCGCAGGCGGCCGGGGACGCCGCCGGCCTCGGCCTGATCGAGCCGGGCCGCCGGGCCGACCTCGTGCTGCTCGACCTCGAGAGCCACGTCTTTACGCCGCTGAACGACCCGCTGCGCCAACTCGCGTTCGGCTCCACCACGCTCGCGGTCGACGCGGTGCTCGTCGGCGGCGACTGGAAGGTGCGCGAAGGGAAGGTCACGACGGTGGACGAGCGGGCAGTCCTCGCGGAGGCGCGCGAGCGTGGCCGCGAGATCATGGGCCGCTTCGACGAGGCGTTCGAGCTCGGACAGCAGCTGCTCGCCCCACTCCGGGCTGGGTGGCTCGAAGCGCTACGGACGAACGTCGGCGTCGAGCGCAAGCTCAGGCTCGACGAGATGTAGCGGCAGGATCTTCGCCTGCGCCGTCTCGTACGGCTCCCTGCGGACGACGCGCACACTGTCGGCGTCGCGCCAGACGTCGGCCATCGGCCCACGGTGTCCCGCGCCGTTTCGAAGCGTGTCCAGGACCGTCTCGATGACCGCTACGGGATCGACCTCGCCGACCCGTGGGCTCACGATGACCTGGATCGCCGGAAGCGCGTCGACCTCGGTCTCGACTAGCTGGTAGTCGGTCGGGCCGCCGCCGAACCGATTCGGCAGGACGTCGTCGACCAGCTCGAGCAGCTCGGCGCCGAGGAAGTGGACGCCGTCGCTCGCGAACTTCTCTCGGCCCGAGACGCGGCTGACGTGCAGCGTCAGCCCGAGCTCGCCGAGGAGGCAGCCGCACCCGCGCTGCTCGAGCAGGCCGTCGTCGCCGGCGTCGACGTTGATCAACAGCTTCGGGGTGCTCGGGGATAGCGTCGTGAAGAGGAGCGGACGCACGGTGCCCGGCGAACCTTCTCCAGCGATCACGGCGAGCTTGTTCAGCGCGACGTGGTAATCGTCAACCGTGGCCGGCGTCGCGCAGGCCACGCCAATGCGCCCGATCTCGGTCATCGAATAGTTCCCTGCGATCTCGACGCCGGCGGCGCGGATGGCGCGCGCCTTGGCGGGCGTGAGAGGCTCGCCCCCGAGGCGGAAGAAGCTGCCGGCGAGGTCGAGGCCGTGATCCCGTGCCGCATGGCAGATCCGGACTCCTGAGCTCGCCGTGGTGACGAGGAACGCCGGACGGCCGGCGCGAACGTGGCCTTCGAGCCAGCGCGCGACGCGCACGGCTTGCGCGACCGGAACATGTTCCGGTGTAGGCAGCGGCCGGCCGGCGAGCCGGCTCAGGCCGAGCAGCAGAAGCGTGAGCGCATAGTCGTCGGCGCGGCCGTGACGCGGCGTCAGCGGCGTTTGCGAGAACCAGCGTTCGAGTGGCTGTCCTACCTTCGCCCCGGCGAGGACACCCGCAACCCCGGCCATCCCCGGCGGGACCGGGCGCCAGACCGCCGACGGCCGCCCGCGCAGGCCGAACGACTCGAGGAAGAGAGCGTGCTGGTCGGCCTGCGCGCCGCGATGGTCGAGGTCGAACAGCACCCGGCGCGCCTTACCCCGCGACCCGCCGGTGCCGCCCAGGTGCAGAGGCCGTACGAGGGGATTGTCGAAGTCGGATGGCCGCACGGCGAGCTCGAGACCGGGACGCACGATCGGCCGGAGCCCGCGGAACTCCTCGAGGGTCAGTCCCACGCCTGCCTCGCGGAGGTGTTCGAGCGCGCCTTCCAGACCCCCCTCGCGCACGAGGCTCCGGACGCCTTCGGGTTCCAGCCCCGCGTGCGCGATGAGTCGCCCGTACGGACTGTTCGGGGCGGCGAAGACGCCTCGTTCAAGCACGCCGAGGAAGCTCTCCTCGCGCTGTTCCACGCCCTCCATGACCCGTCGGCGGGAATCCTCGAACCGGACCGGCGTCGCGAGCCACCGCGGGAACCCGCCCGCGAGGCGTCCCAGCGCGCCGATGCGGCCGCGCCTGCTCACCGGGGGAGGACGAGCGGGGCTTCGGGAAAGCGGACGTCGACCTGCGCGCCGGGCTCGAGCGGCCGCGCGGACGCGGCGCGCACCCGCAGCTCCAGTCCGCTGACGTCCACGGCGTACTCGACGGCGTCGCCGAGGAACGACCGGGCGCGGATCGTTCCGCGCCAGCCATTCGCCTCACCGTGCGCGACCGCGACTTCGAGCTGCTCCCCGCGCGCGACGACTGTCACCGCAGCCCCCGCCGGGAGCTCGACCGCGACCGGAATGACGCCGGCCGACGTCCGAACCCCGCCGTCCACGACTAGCCCGTCGAGGAGGTTGGCCGCGCCGATGAAGTCCGCGACGTAGCGCGACCGGGGACGTTCGTAGACCTCGCGGGGCTCGCCGACCTGCTCGACCCGGCCGGCCCGCATGACGGCGATGCGCGTCGAGACCGCGAGCGCCTCCTCCTGGTCGTGCGTCACGTAGAGGAAGGCGACGCCGAGCTCCGCCTGGATCCGCTGGAGCTCGCCGCGCAGCTCGCGGCGCAGGCCGAAGTCGAGGCTGGACAACGGCTCGTCGAGCAGGAGCAGCGGTGGCTCGATCACGAGTGCCCGGGCCAGTGCGAGTCGTTGCTGCTCGCCGCCGGAGAGGTCGGTTGCGGGACGGTCGGCCAGCGCCAGCAGCCGAACCGAGTCGAGGAGCCGCTCCACGCGCTCACGGATTGCGGCGCGCGAGGGTCGGCGGCGCCGAGGAGCGGCCGAGAGCGGGAAGGCGACGTTCTCGTAGACGCTCATGTGCGGCCAGATCGCGTACGACTGGAAGACGACCCCGAGCCCGCGCTCGTGAGCCGGCACCGAGACTCCCTTCGCCGTCGAGAACACAACTCGCCCCGCGAGCGCGATCTCGCCTTCGTCAGGTCGCTCGAGCCCGGCGATGCAGCGAAGCGTCGTTGTCTTGCCGCATCCCGAGGGGCCGAGCAGCGTGAACACCTCGCCGGCAGCGACTTCGATCGAGACTCCGTCGACGGCGCGCTTCTCGCCGGAGAACGACTTGACCAGTCCCTGCACGCTCAGCATCGTCGTAAGCCAATCAGAGCCCGCGGGCCCGCACGCGCATCCCGATTCGGTAGGCGACGAACGCAGCGAGGGCGAACACCGCGACGAGCAGGATGCCGAGCGCCGCGAGCTCGCCGAAGTGGCCCTGGTTGTAGTTCTCCCAGATCCGCACCGCGAGCACGTCGTTTCCCGGCGAGTAGAGCAGGATCGAGCTCGACAGCTCACGGATCGAGAGCACGAAGACGTAGAGCCAAGCCGCCGCAAGACCGGGCAGGATCAACGGGAAGAGCACGCGCCGAAACGTCCTCCACCACCCCACGCCGCTGACGCGCGCGGCTTCCTCCAAGTCGCGTCCGACCTGTCCCATCGAGACGGCCGTGGCCCTGCTCGCATACGGCAGAAAGCGGGTGACGTAGGCGAGCAGCAGGATCCAGGCCGTCCCGTAGATCGGCACCGGCGCGCGCACGTAGAGCGCGAGCAGTGCGAGCCCGAGGACGAGGCCCGGGATTGCGATCGGGAGGAATGCGAGCTCGTCGAGAATGCGGCGGCCGGGGATCTCCGTGCGCAGGACGATCCAGGCGACCACCGCGGCGAGCGCGACCGTCGCCGTCGCCGCGCCGACGCCGAGCACCGCCGAGTTCCACAGGCTTTCAATCGTGCGGGAGTCCGACAGCGTGTCGACGTACGGCCGCACGGTGATCGTCGAGAGCGTCTCCCGGCTTGGCGCGGTGAAGAACGGCTGCGTCGAGACGTACACGAGCGCGAGGAGTGGGAGTCCCGTCGCGACGACGGCGTAGGCCCAGGCGCAGGCGGCGGTCGGTCCGCGCCAGCGTCCGAGGCGGACGACCGGCGGCCGGAACCCGCGTCCGGTGATCGTCTCGTAGGCGCTGCGACGTCGTGCGAACCGAGCGATCAGAAGGACCCCAACGGCTGAGAGCGCAAGCAGCGGCACCGAGTAGGCGGCCGCGGCGCCGAGATCGGGCGGATAGGCGGAAAGCGCGCGCCAGATCCGCGACGGCAGCAGCCAGATGCCGGCCGGAATCCCGAGCAGTGCCGGCACCTCGAATGACTCGACCGCCCGGATCGCGACGATCAGCACCGCCGCCCCGAGCGCCGGGGCCACGAGCGGGAGCGTGATCCGCCTGAGCACGGTGCCGGGCGGGACGCCGGCCG
>JALZOQ010000316.1 GCA_030913835.1 Actinomycetota bacterium
TGGCCGGCGGGTGCACGGTCGACGGCTGCGAGACGGCCGGGGCAAGCACCGAGATCTGGGTGCCCGTCAAGGAACGCTTCTTCTCCGGCCCGCGGCTCAGCTCGCCTCGAGTCGGCCACGCAGCGACTTTGCTCCGTGACGGCACCGTCCTGGTCGCCGGAGGGTGGGACGACCAGCGCCTGACCGCTTCTGCCGAGCTCTTCGATCCGGAGCGGCGCGCGTTCCGCCCCACGGGCTCGATGGTCGAGACCCGAGGCGGCTTCAGCGCGACGGCGCTCCGCGACGGGCGCGTGCTGTTCGTTGGCGGCTCCCGCGATCGCCGCTCGCTCGCCGCGGCGGAGCTCTTCGACCCCGCGACGGGCCGCTTCACGCGCACCGGCTCGCTGCAAACGGCCCGCGCGGCGCACACGGCGGCCCTGCTCCCGAACGGCCGCGTCCTGGTCGCCGGGGGCCAGGGAACGAACGGCCGCGTGCTCGCTAGCGCGGAGATCTACGACCTGCGCACCGGCCGCTTCACGCGCACGCGGGCGCTGCGCGTGGCCCGGCACAAGCATGCGGCGGTTTCCGTGCCGGGCGGCGTGCTCGTCGTCGGCGGCTCGAATGCGCAGGATTTCCGCGGCCGCTACGCCAGCGCCGAGCGCTACGACGCGAAGCGCGGACGCTGGACGACGGTGAAACCGATGGCGCAGGCGCGGTTCAAAATCCCGGACGCGGTGGCGCCGCTCAACGGCGGTGCCGTGCTCGTGGCCGGCGGTGGCACGACGGTCGAGCGCTACGACCCTCGGTCGCGCCGCTTTACGACAGCCGGACGGATCGGCAGCACCCTGGCGTTCTCGACCGCGACGCGCCTTCTCTCCGGAGCGGTGCTGATCGTGGGCGGCTACGACGACCGGATCGCCGTCACGAGCCGCGCCTGGCTATACCGAGCCGGTTAGTCCCTCTACGCGGTCCGGGCGATGACGACGGTTCGTCAGGCACCGATCTCGGCGCTTCGCGGTCGCGTACGGGAGTGACTACGGCTTCACCGAGCACACCGGCCAGCGGACGCGCCGTCGCGAAGGCCCCGGGCCCGAGACCGTCGTGATCCTCAGTTTCGGCAACGAGTGGCGGGTCGGCGACGCGCTCACCCCGGAGCGCCGGCTCGCGCGGTTCGCCTCGTTCGTAGGCGGCCCGCGCAGCTCGTCCGTCCTCACCGAGCACTCACCCGACCCCAGGCGTGGAATGTGAATCCGGATCATCGAGATACTTCTAGCACATACCTCCGGGGGGTATGGTACAGTTAACCGTATGCAGAACACGGACGAGCTGCTCAAGCGCCTCGCGCGCATCGAGGGACAGGTCCGCGGCATCGCGGGGATGGTCGACGACGATCGCTACTGCATCGACGTGCTCACCCAGGTCACGGCGGTCCAGAAGGCGCTCGACGCAGTCGCGCTCCAGCTCGTGGACGACCACGTGCGCCACTGCATCGCGGACAGCTCGGGCGCCGACCGGGCCGCCCGCACCGACGAGCTCATGGCCGCCGTCGGACGGCTCGTGAAGAGCTAGCCTCGCTGGGGCTCGAGGCGCGCGGCCACCGGTCGTTCCCCCCGCGACGACAACCGCGGCAGAGGACTGGCGCAGGTCGGTAGGTTCGAGCGATGGAGCCCGCGCGCCAGCACTACAACATCACGCTCGGGATCCTCACGCTGGCGGGGACGGCCTTCGCGCTCCAGCAGACCATGGTCTTTCCGGCGCTTACGACGTTCGAGCGCGAGCTCAACGCGAGCACGGCCTGGGCCACCTGGGTGCTGACCGGCTTCCTCGTCGCCGCCGCGGTGACGACGCCGATCCTCGGCCGGCTCGGCGACCAGTACGGGAAGGAGCGGCTGCTGCTCGTCAGCCTTTCTTTGTTCTTCCTGGGTTCTGCCGGGGCCGCGTTCTCGTGGGACATCTGGTCGCTGATCGGGTTCCGCGTGCTCTCCGGCGCGGGCGGGGCGCTCTTTCCGCTGAGCTTCGCGATCATCCGCGACGAGTTCCCGCCCGAGCGCGTGAAGATCGGAATGGGGCTGCTCTCGGCGGTCTTCGGCGTCGGCGGCGGCTTCGGAATCGTGCTCTCGGGCGTGATCGTCGACCACGTCTCGTGGCGCTGGCTCTTCATCCTCGGCTCGATTCCGGTGGGGATCTGCATCCTCCTCGTGCACCGGTTCGTGCCGGAGTCGCCGATCCGCTCGCCGTCGCGCGTGGACGTGCCCGGCGCGGTGCTGCTCTCGGGCGCCTTGCTCACGCTGATGCTTGCGCTGACCGAGGGCGAGCACTGGGGCTGGGCCTCCGGCCGGATCGTCGGCCTCGGCGTCGCGTCGGCCGCGTTCTTCGTCGTCTGGGGGTTCGTCGAAGCGCGGGTGGACTCGCCCATGGTGGACATGCGGATGCTCGCGCACCGGCCGGTGCTGTTGACGAACCTCGCGACCCTGGCCGCGGGCTTCGCGCTCTTCAGCTGCTTCGTGCTCGTGCCGCAGTTCGTGCAGATGCCGAAGTCGCTCGGCTACGGGTTCGGCGCGAGCGCGACTGCGGCCGGCCTCTTCCTGCTGCCTTCGTCGATCGCGCAGCTCCCCGCCGGCCCGCTCGGAGGCCTGCTGGGACGCCGGTACGGGTCGAAGTGGCCGCTCGCCGGCGGTATGGCGATCGTGTCCGTCTCGGCCATGCTCCTCGCCTGGGCACACGACGAAGCCTGGGAGGTCGCCGCCGCCGGCGCCGCGCTCGGTTTCGGCGTCGCGCTCGCGTTTGCCGCGATGGTGGCGCTGATCGCCGAAAACGTCAGCGAAACGGAGACCGGCATCGCAACCGGGATGAACACCGTCGTCCGCATGATCGGGGCGGTGATCGGCGGTCAGCTCGGCGCGGCGCTGCTGACCGCGCAGACCGTGCGGGGCGGAGCCTTCCCGGCCGAGTCGGCATTCACGACCGCCTTCGTGCTGAGCGCCGTCGCCGCGCTGGCGGCCGCCCTCATCGCGCTGTCGATCGGCACGCGTCCGCTGCGGGCGCTCGAGCCGGCCGAAGCGCTGGATTAGCGGATCCGGAACGAAGCGCTCGCGCGCGGGATCGTGGCGTGCGTAGCCGGCTGCTAGCTCGCACCGGGGACGAGCCGAACGAGCTTGTCCGCGTGACGTGAGCCCTTCACCAGGATCAGATCGCCGGCCCTAACCTCGCGCTCCAGATAGTCCCGCGCCTCCGCAAGGGTCTCGAACGAATAGAGACGCCCGGCGAAGTCTCCCCGCGCCCGCAGGACGTGCCGGCTGTTTGGACCCACGAACACGACCTTCTCGACGATCGTGAGCGCCTCCTCGGCCAGGATCCGATAGCGACGGCTGGCCGGGCCTGGGTAGTCGGAGAGCGTGCCCACGACGAGCAGCTTGCGCTCAGCCTGCGCGTCGGACAGGAACTCGAGCACGGGCGGGAACGACCAGAGGGAAGCCTTTGCGTCGTCCCGCATGAAGGTCGCGCCGCGATGCTGGACCGGGCTCATGCGGCCGGGCACCGGCTCGAATGTCGCGACCGCCTCCAGCGCCCGCTCGATCGGCACATCGAGCGCCACAGCGACGCCCATAGCCGCCAGCACCGTGGTCGCGACGTGCTTTCCGTGCAGACGGGTTCGAACGGGCCATTCGCGCCCCTCGTGGTGCAGGCGGAAGGCGAGCGGTTCGGGCCACACCGAGGTGATGTCGGACGCCCGCAGCGTGGCCGACGGAGACTCCCCGAACGAGACCACGCGGCCCTGGAACCCTTCGGCCATCGCGATCACGTGCGGGTCGTCGGCGTTCAGGACCGCGCAACCCTCGTCAGGCAGCGCTTCAACGAGCGCGCGCTTCTCGAGCGCGATCGCCTCGCGCGACCGGAAGGCCTTGTAGTGGTCCAGGCCGATCCTGGTCACGACCGCGATCGTCGGCTGGACGAGCCTCGCGACCCTGGCCACGCTGCCCGGATACCAGGCGGCGACCTCGAGAACGCAGTAGTCGTGGCGAGACCTCGTGTGCAGGATCGTCCTGCCAAGGTTCTTGAGGCCGTTCTGGTTGTCCGGGTTCCACGTCCCCGTGAGCTGCGTCCCGAGCACGGCGGCCGTGAGCTCCTTCGTGGTCGTCTTGCCGGCGCTTCCGGTCACGCCCACGAACGCCGTGTTCACGAGCCGTCGCCGGTGCGCCCGCGCGACCTCGACGCCCACGTAGAGGAGGACGTCGCGGACCGGCGCCTCGCCCAGCAGGTAACGGCGACCGTTGAACGCGTAACGGCGGGCCAATGCTGTGGGAATCTACGCCGCGATGTGCGGCATCGCCGGGATCTGGGAGCGGTCGGGCAAGGCGGTCGACCCGGCCGCGCTCGACCGCATGAGCGCCAGCCTGGTGCACCGCGGGCCTGACGGCCAGGGTGTTCACCTCGACGGCGGCCTCGGGCTGGCCAACCGGCGCCTGAGCATCATCGACCCGACGCCCGCAGGCGACCAGCCTATGAGCCTCGCCGAACGGGGCCTCTGGATCACCTACAACGGCGAGATCCACAATTACGTGGAGCTCCGCGGCGAGCTCGAGAGCCTGGGCGCACGGTTCCGCACGCAGACCGACACCGAGGTCGTGCTCCACGCCTACGCGACGTGGGGATCCGAGTGCTTCGAGCGTTTCAACGGCATGTGGGCTCTCGCCCTCTGGGACGAGCGTGAGCGGCGGCTCGTCCTCTCGCGTGACCGCTTCGCGATCAAGCCGCTGTGCTTCGCCGTCAGGGACAGCCGGATCTGCTTCGCGTCCGAGCCGAAGGCGATCGTCGCCGCGTTCCCGGACGAGCGCGAGCCGGACCGGGCGGAGATTGCCCACTTCCTCGGGGGTGCCTACACGGACGCCGGCGAGCGGACCTTCTTCGCCAACGTGCGAAACGTCCCCGCGGCGACCTGCATCGAATTCCGCGAGGACGAGATTCGGCGCACGCGCTACTGGCGCTTCCAACCTGGCGACGAGACGCCCAAGCCCGACGCGGACGAGCGCTTCCGCGAGCTGCTGACCGACTCGGTGCGGCTCAGGATGCGGAGCGACGTTCCCGTTGGCGCGTGTGTGTCGGGCGGGCTCGACTCCAGCGCGATCGCCGCGCTCGTCGACGTCCGGCCCGGCCGGCCGATGCACTGCTTCTCCCTCCGCTTCGACGGCTGGGTCCACGACGAGAGTCGCTACGCCGCGATCGCCGCCGACTCAAGACCGGGCGACTTCGTCGTCCACTGGGTTCGCCCCGAGTCCCGCGACGTGGTCGGGACGATGCGGAAGATCGTCTGGCACCACGATGCGCCGACCCCGGTCCGCGGCCGGCTGGGGCAATGGTTCGTGATGGCCGAGGCCGGACGGCACGTGAAGGTCGTCCTCGACGGCCAGGGCGGGGACGAGCTGCTTGCCGGCTACTCGAAGTACGTCCTCCCCTACGTGGCCGACCGGCTGCTGCGCGCCGGGCCTTCCGCTCCTGCGCGCACCGGCCTCGTGCGCGACCTCGCTGACCTGGCGTGGATCGAGAGCCGCAGCCGTCTCTGGTTCCTGGCCCGCGCGCCGCTTCCCTACGCCCGGCGCGCGTTCGGCCGCCGCAGGAGGCCGGCCGCGCATCCGTACCGCAGCCGCGTCAACAACGAGCTCTGGAACGAGCTGACGAGGGACGGGCTCCCGGAGGTCCTCCACGCGGAGGATGCGATGAGCATGGCGTTCTCGGTCGAGTCGCGCACGCCCTTCCTCGATCACCGCCTCGTCGAGCTGTGCTTCTCGCTGCCCTACACGGACAAGATCGCCGACGGCTGGACCAAGAGCATCCTCCGCCGTTCGCTCACCGGCGTCGTGCCCGCGGAGATCCTTGCCCGGCGGCGGAAGATCGGCTTCTCCTCCCCCGTGACCCAGTGGCTGCGGCTCGAGGAGAACTTGCGCGACGTCCGCGAGCTTCTGCTCGACCGCACCTGCCTCGAGCGCGGAGTCTTCGACCGGCACCGGCTCGAGCGCGCGCTCTCGGCGTTCGCGAATGGCTCACAGCTCGCCGCGCTCCACAGGACAGGCCCGCTCTGGCGATGGATCACGCTCGAGCTCTGGTTCCAGGAATTCGTCGACCGGTAAGACCTCGACTTAGGCGGCCTATGCTCCACCGGTGCTGCTCTACGACAGCGCGATGTCGGGCAACTGCTACAAGGTGCGCCTCCTGCTGGCCCACCTAGGCCTGCCGTACGAGCGGCGCGCCGTGGACGTCGTCGACCGCTCGGATCCGCGGGAGTTCCTCGCAGGGCTCAGCCCGGCGCGCCGAGTGCCCACGCTCGTCCTCGACGACGGGCGCCCGCTCGCCGAGTCGAACGCGATCCTCTGGTACTTCGGCGAGGGATCGCGATTCGTCCCGGAGGATCCCTACGAGCGCGCGCAGGTCCTGCAGTGGCTGTTCTTCGAGCAGTACGAGCACGAGCCGGCCCTCGCCGTCGCGCGGTTCCTGAAGAGCTATTCGGGCCGACCGGAGGTGTACGAGAAGCGGAAGGACGGGCTGACGAAGCGGGGCTATCGGGCTCTAGACGTGCTCGAGGCGCACCTCGCGGGGCGCGATTGGCTCGTGGGCGACGCGATCACCCTCGCGGACATCTCGCTCTTCGCGTACACGCACGTCGCGCACGAGGGCGGGTTCGAGCTGGACGGCTATCCGGAGATTCGGGCGTGGCTCGCCCGCGTGGGGTCAGACCCCGGGCACGTCCCGATGGGCTGAGGCGAGGCCGCGAGCCCCGCGAAGAGGCCGAGCAGCTTCTCCCGCTCGAGCTCCCAGTTGTAAGTCGCCTCAACGGCCGCCCGGCCACGGGCTCCCAGCGCCTCGGCCCCTTCCGGGTCTTCCAGCACGCTGACGATCGCGCGGGCGATCGCGTCGACGTCGAGCGGATCCGCGGTGAGACCGTAGCCGAGCCCGCCGATCAGCTCGCGCCACGGAGCGAAGTCTGAAGCGAGCACCGGCAGCCCCGCCGCCATGTACTCGAAGAGCTTGGTCGGCACGGCCTCGGGATACTCGGGCCGCGGGTGCAGAAACGCGACGCCGGCCCGCGCCTCGAGCAGCCTCCGTACGACGGTCTCGCGAGGGCAGTAGCCCGGGTGCTCGACCCGCGCCCATCCCGGCAGCTGCTGCAACTCCTCCTCGAACCCCGGATGCGCACGTGAGAAGTCGCCCATCACGAGCAGGCGCACGTCGAAGCGCGAAGGAACGAGGTCGAGCGCCGTGATGATCTCCCGCAGGCCGAGATAGACCTGGATCCCGCCGACGTACGCGAGCAGGTGCGGGCGCTCACGATACGGCCGCGCCCGAGCGAGGCGCTCGGGAGAGAACTCCTCGAGCAGCGGAAAGTTCGAGACGACGATCGTCCGGTCCGGCGGATAGCGACGCCCGATTGCGGGCGTGGCGGCGATGAAGGCGTCGAACCGGCGCCTCGCGACCGCTTCGAGGTATGCCCAGACCCAGGCCGACAGGCGCCCGACGAGCGGCCTGGCGAAGTACTTGGTGCGTGCCTGGCGCGGCCGGTCTTCGTGCGCGTCGTAGACGACACGGACACCGCGGCGGCGAAGCATCAAGCCCAGGGGCACCAAAGCCGGATCGGGGATGTGGTAGACGTCGGCGCGCACGGCGCGCGCAGCCCGGTGGATCTCGGGCAGACGCCGCCAGACCCGCCAGAAGTAGGCCGTCGGGCCGGTATCGGGCAGCGAGTGAAACGTGACGCCGTCTTCCGGCGGGGGCACCTCCCCGCGTGCGAAGACGTGGACATCGTGGCCCGCATCCGCGAGGGTTCGGCATTCCTTCCAGAAGACCCGAACGTCTTTTGGTCGATGGCTGATGCTGACGTGAGCAATTCGCATAGGGGCGTCATCCTTTCGCATCCCGCCACCAGGCTGACCTACGGTCTGGGACGCGTCGCGCTCCGGACCGAACGCGGCTCGCTCCGGCCCCTGTGGCGCCTGAGCTACGCCGTGGCCCTGCGCGCGATGACGCGGCTGCTTCGCAGCTCCTCGGCTGACACGGTGTACCTTCGGGGCAGCGTCGCCGAGGGCGACCACGTCTACGGGCTCTCGGATCTCGATCTGTACGCCGTGGTGACAGACCGCGCGCGGATCGAGCGCCGCGTCCGACGCTTCGCCCGGGTGTCGCCGACGCTCGCCCGGTTCGCCCATTCGAGCGTCTACGACGCCGCGGAGCTGCTGGACGCGGTGAGCACCACCGTCCTGACGACACCCCGCGCGATCTTCCACGACCAGCAGCGGCACCACTATTCGCTCCGTACCCGGCCGGGGGTCGGCGAGCCGCTTGCCCACTGGCGACTCCTCGCAGGGCCGGAGCGCCGGCCGCGCTTGCCTGCCTGCGATCGCGATGCCCAGCTCGTGGCGGCCTGGCTGGAGCTGCAGTGCTGGTGGCGGCACGCGGCGTGGGCGTGCGCCGATGGCGATGCGACGCTGGGCGCGTCCGTGTGCCTCAAGCTCGTCGCAGAGCCGCTGCGCACGTGGCTCTGGCTCTTCCACGACGAGGTTCCGCCCAACCGCACGGCCACGCTCGAGCGAGCCGTCGAGTTGTTGCCGGAGGACGAGCCGATGGCACGGTTCGCACTCGACCTGCGCACGCGACTGGCGCACATCCGGGAGGCGCCCTTCGACGAGGTCCTGCCCTGGCTCGTCGGTCTCACTCAGCGGGTCGCACGGCGGATCGAGGAGGAGCTCGGCAAGCGGGCGCGCGCCACGGAGGTCCGCCTCGTCGGCGCGGGCGAGGGCACTCAGCTCGTGGACTGGCGCGCGCTCGTCCTGGGCGAACTGGCGCGAATCCAGGTCATGGACGGCAGCCCGGGCAACTCCGCGGATCTCGTGCGCTGTGCCGCGGAAGCCCGCGAGGGAGTCGAGCCGGCGCTCAGAGCCGACGGTCTGCTCGTGCTTCCAAACGGGGACGTGAACGGTCGTCCGCTTCCGCCGGGAGCGCTCCGGAGCGTCCAGTGCGCGCTGACGGACCCTGTGTCGTTCGCGCTCCTCGAGGGCCGCGAGACCGCATGGTTCCCGGACGTCGCGGGCTGGTCGGCACAGGACTGGGCGCGCCGCGCCGTCGACGAGCACCGCGCCGCGGGCCGGTCGGACTCGGCGGCGAGCCGCGCGGAGCACTTCGCTCGCACACTCGAGGAGGGCCGGCCCGAACTACTCGTGACCGAGGCGGCGGTCAGTCCTCGGCGCGATTCCGCAGCGCGCCGATAGCGGCGATCGAGCCGACGAGTCCGAGGATCAGGAAGGCGGCCTGCGTGACCCAGTCGACCGCGTCGTCGCGCTCGTAGAACGGGAGCCCGACCAGCTCCAGCGTGGAGAGGATCCCCACGATCGCGATGCCGACGACACTGCGGAGGCGGACGAAGTACCACCCGACCAGGAAGAGCACCGCCGCGGCCAACGCGACCGGGAGGAAGTCGGCGAACAGGACGCCGGCCATCTCGCCGACCGCCCCGATCGCGACGGCGCCGAGCACTGTCCACCAGTCCCGTCGCACCGACCTATCCTCTCATTCGAGCTCCAGGAGTCCCCGACGGCCGAGGTGGTGGTGAGCGCCGGCGTCTAACCGTTCAGGTCGCTCTTTTTCTTGTCGACAAGGCCCGTCTTGGCGAAGACCAGCTTGAAGACGCGGTCAGTCGTGCGGGCGCCCTGGCACGTCCGGCGCATCCGCAGCGAGATCGACTTCACCTTCGAGCCGCGGCGGTGCCCGCCGAGCGCGGGGCCGGCGGTGAGGACGAACTTCTTCGATCCCGTCGCCGTTCCGCCGCACTGGCCGACGCAGGCGATTCGCCCGCTGATCGGCTTCAGCCTCGATTTGAGCGCCCTGGCCGGCTGCGGCGGAAACAGCTCCAGCTGCCCGTTGCAGCCGCCCGAGCCGGGCGTGCAGATGAGCGTCCAGGCAACGGTGAACTCGAGGTGCATGCCGCCACGCTCGCCCGGGTTCGTGAAGGCGATCGTGCGCGGGACGATCTGTCCCTCGAGCCGGAGGCAGCGGCACGGCGTCGGCGCTGCGGACGGACCGGTCGCGCGGGTGGCGACGTCGCCGATGCAGTCGGCCGACACGCGCAGCTCACCGCCGGCGTTCGGCGGATAGGGCACGTCAGTGGTGAAGGTGTAGGTCGCGGCCGCGCCGGGCGCTGCGAGCACACCCAGCGAGGCGATCGCGTTCCCGGACGCGGACGTCGTCCCCGGACCGGTGGCGCTGACGATACGGACGCCGGTCGCCGCGAAGAACCGCATGCAGCGGATCGTCTCGGTGCCGGTGTTGGTCACGACGAGCGTGTAGCTCGTGCCGGAGCCCGAAATCACGCCGGTCGCCGATACGGTGGCGACACGGGACGCCGTCGAGGGGACGAAGACGAGCGCTGAAACGGCGAGCGCGAGGGCTAGGCGCAAGGGCGTCATCGAACCTCCTGAAGGGAGCGCCGATAGTCTCACTCGGCACGAGCGGATTCAAGGGGTCGTCAGGCGGTCGCGACGATCCGGATCCCGCCGCGCGGCTTCTGCGTGAGGCGGACGGTGACCTTCTCGGCGGCGAGCTCGAGCGCCTCCGCCACGTCGTCGCGAATCTTGACCGCGAGCGCCTCGCAGAACACACCCTCGTTGCGGAAGCGCGAGAGGTAGATCTTGAGCGACTTCGACTCGAGGCAGAGCGCGTCCGGTTGGTACTCGATCGCGGCGACGTAGAAGTCGGGCTGGCCCGTGGTCGGACACATCGCCGAGAGCTCGTCGCTCGTCATCTCGACGCGCTCCACGCCCGGGTTCGGGAAGGTCTCGAGCCCGACGTAGTGCTCGGAGCCCGCGTGCCCGAGCGCGACGAACTCGGTCTGCGGTGCGTCCGTCTCCATGGCCGTAGTCTAGGCCGATGCCGCGCGTCTACCTCGCCGGGCCGCCGTACGCGGAGGACTACCGCGGCCGCGCGACGGAGCTGTGCGAAGCCGCCGGCTGGGAGGTCGTGGATCCAATGCGCCGAGACTTCCGAGGCAGAACGGAAGGACATGAGACCGAGATCGTGGAAGGCGACCTGGAGGAGATCCGCTCGTGCGACGCGGTGCTAGCCGCGTTCACCGCACCCGACGAGGGCACGGCGATGGAGGCCTGGTACGCGCACGAGCAAGGCATCCGCGTCATCGCTTACACGGGCGGAACGCCGGCGCATCCATGGACGGTGTACGTGGCGGACGGCGTCTTCGCGGACCTTGAGGATGCGGTGCACACGTTGACGCCGTAGCTCGCCCCGGAACCTGACGACCCCCTACTGCGTGCTCCAGCCGAGAGGCGGCGCCTGCCGCTACGGACTCCAGTACTTTTGTTACGTGTCCGAAAACCTTGCAGAACTGAGAGTCCACCTGCAGCGGGCGGAAGACATCGCCGCAGGCCTGGTTGACCTTGGCGTCGGCCCTCGCGCTCGGGGGAAGTTCTTCGGCGCGACGCTAACCGACGCACTCGATCGTGTCAGTGAACACAACGGAAGACTCACGGTCATTGTCGGCGCAGGAGCATCAATTGAAGCAGGGCTCCCGTCATGGCCCCAACTAGTGCGCGCGCTGCTCGACGACGTCGCCGCAGAAATCGCCGAAGGGGTCCGGCAGGAATGGGTCGACCAAATCGAAAGCGAAGGGCTTCTGCCTGCGGCCGCCGTCGTTAAAGCACTGCGGCCTGACGATCGCGAGTTTCGTGACCTATTGAGGCGCAGCCTCTATGGGAAGCGGCCAGCGGCGAGCTATCTGCCGCAGGCACTCGCTCAGCAGATCGCTTGGATGAAGCGTGAACTCGGCGCAACCGTCACACTCGCGACGGGGAACTATGACGGCCTGCTCGAACGGGCGCTGACGGACCTCGGCATCGAGGCTCATTCCTATGTCAGATGGAGACAAGAGCCTCCAAACTCAGCCGCCGTCTACCACCTTCACGGAAGGTTGATGACGGGGTATTCCGCGACTGGCCATCTCGTGCTGTCCGAAGACGATTACGCTCAGGTTCAGCACCCCGGTTCGTGGCAAGAGCGCTTCATGCGGGAGGCGCTGGAGAGCAGCCTGTGCATATTCGTCGGTCTAAGCATGACCGATCCGAATCTCATCCGATGGCTTTACAGGTACGGGGCGCAAACTCCGTCGGATCTGCGTCACCTGGCTCTGTTCGTTCGACAGGCCGCGCCGGATATCGGCACTCCCCTTCGCACCGAACTCGAAAAGGCGACGCGCGCTCGCTGGGCACGATGTGGTGTTGACGCAGTATGGGCGGATTTCTTTGCCGAGTCCGCACAGTTCATGCACGAGCTCGGTCTGAGAGTGGGTGAGCGCAGGCTTCCGAACTTCCACACGCGCGCGGCGGCTCATCGGAAGGCCGTGATTTCAGTCATGGCGCCGGGCAGCAAGAAGATGTTCCAACGGAGGCAGGAGGAGGTCTCAGCAGTTCTCAGCGACATGCTCGATGGCGTTCGGGAACTCGCTGACGCCGCGGGGGTGGAACTGGCGGACGAGCATCTCGGGCTCGGCATGTGGGTCGCCAACCATGATGCTGGCTCGGTGGCGTGCTGGGTCACTGCCGACCGTCTTTTGAACGACCAAGACGCGTTCGTGGACAACTACCTGGAGTACGCGAGCCCCTGGATAGCTGTTGAAGCGATTACGCGAGGCGTGGTGGTGCAGGACGACCCAGCGGTTTTCGCGAGCCGTTGGCGGCTTGTTCGAGGCGTACCTATCGTGGTCGAGGCAGAAGACGGCGCGGGACGCACGATTGTCGGCGCGATGACACTCACTTCGATGACACCTCACCGCGACTCTGCATTGAGTCGCGCGCCTCGCGGGCTCCTCGGCGCCGTTGACAGGCTTCTCAGCAGCCCCGTTGCACACTTGTTTCGATAACACTGCGCTCGTTCCGCCCCGGACGTCATACTAAGTAAATGGCGTCCAAGCCGAATCCGCCGTCCAAAGTGGCACGTGACCCCTATCCGCCCTCACCACCGGTCCGCGATGCAAGCGCGAAGGCGATCCGCGATCTATCCCGGGCTGTAACGCGAATCAAGCAAAACAAATCCTGACGGTGGGAAAGGCGGCGGAGCTAGCCGCTTGTAAGCGACACGGCCGGCTCGTGCCGCGCGCACCTCAGATCGACTGGCCGAGTTCGATTTCAAAGGTGGGGCTTGAACGGAGTTATTCGCGACGCTTCTTAGCGGCGGTCGCGCTCAGGGGTACGGCGCTACTCCGACTTCGGGCGCATCTCGCCGCCGACCTGCTGGTACAGCAGCAAATGGTCAGCCTCGTGCCAGTGATCGACCACCTTGCCGTTCTCGTCGAACTCGAAGATGTCGTTCCCGGTGATCTCGGTCTGCTTGCCGGTGGCGGGCACTGACTTGAAGTCACCGACGTGCTTGGCGCGGTACCTCACTCGGCTCGCAACGACCTTGTCGCCGCACGCCCACAGCTTTTCCACCGTGGCGCTGAAGTTTTCGAACTTGGCCAGCCACGCCTTCGCGCCGTCGGTGAACTCTTCCGGCGTCAGCTCCTCGCCGTTCTCGCGGTACCTGGGCGCGTAGAAGTCTGCGGCCGCGCCGAGGTTCCCCTTCGTCCAGAACTCGTCCCAGTAGCGCCGGACGCTCGCCTCGTTGTCCGCTGCGCCCACTGCGCGACCCTACCGCGCTAAGATTCGCGCCGCGCTCTAGGACTTGCGGACGCGCAGGCCGAAATAGTGCCGGCGCTGCACACCGTTCGCGTCCGTCACGCGGACCGTGAAGCCGAAGAGGCCGGCACGGCGCGCGCGACCGCGCAGCGTTCCGTCTTGGCCGAGGACGACTCCGGGGGGCAACGCGCCGCCGACCCGGCTGAAGACATACGGCTCGCTGCCGCCGGAGACCTCGATGAACGCTCGGAACATGCGGCCCTTGCGCGCGTTCGCGAGTGTCAACGTCTCGAAGATCACGCGCGGTGGCAGGACGACCAGGACGAGGTCGAGCGACGAAGACGCACCGTTCTTGTCCGCGGCGCCCACCTTGAACCGATATTCGCCGGCGGCGACGTCGGGGACTCCTGCGAGGAGTCCGTTCTCAGCCAGCGCGACTCCCTTGGGGAGCGCGCCACCGGCGAGGCTGTACCGATAAGGCGCTGCACCGCCGAACACGCTCAGCTGCGTGCTGAACGGAACGTTCGCCCGTACGCCGGCGAGAACCTGGGGCGCGATCACGAGGCGGACCGGCGGCGGGGGCGGAGGCGGTGGAGGCGGCGGAGGCGGGGGAGGAGGCGGCGGGGGTGGCGGAGGAGCGCCCCCACCGAGGCAGATCTTGTTCGTGACCGCGGGAACGCCGAACGAGTTCAGGTGGCCCCACTCGAAAAGGTCGTACGCGAGCGTCCCGTCTGCGTAGTAGTACGTCGAGCGGGTCCCGCCCCACAGCTCCGCGACGAAGCAACGGCCGGCATCGGCCGACGTCACGATGTAGACGTTTGCGTTCGGATCGTCCGGCATCACGCCCGGCAGCGACTGGTCCGGCGGCGAGTTCTTGGGAACGTTGCCGGCAAGGCCCTTGACCACGACGCCGTCGCGCAGGAACCGGTACAGAATCTTCGTGACTGGGCCCGAGTTCGACGACCAGCCGCCGTTCGAGGCCTGGAGCCGGTCGCCCTGGAGCGAGAGGTCCGGCGCCTGCGTCCAGTACGGCTCGCTGGCGACGGCAGGCGCAGCCACGGCGAGCGAAGCCGCCACGAGCGCAGCAAGGAGTGTGAGACGCCGCATCACAGGTAGGCCATCGGCATGAAACGAGAAAGCTTTAGGGAGCGCGACGACGTGTCCTCGGAGCCGCGCCCGCGAAAAGTAGCACGCATTTCGCGAGGCCTTACGATTGCGGAATGCGAGCCTCGAGCGCGGCGGCCAGTGCTTCGCGAACCGGCTCCAGCTCGATTCGGTCGAGCACGTCCTGGAAGAAGCCTCGGACGATCAGCCGCTCCGCGTCCGCGCGCGTGAGCCCCCGCGCCATGGCGTAGAACAGCTGCTCGCGGTCGACCTGGCCCAGCGTCGCGCCGTGCGTGCAGCGGACGTCGTTCGCCAGGATCTCCAGGCCCGGGATCGAGTCGGCATGGGCCGTCTCGCTCAGCATCAGGTTGCGGTTCTCCTGGTACGCGTTCGTCTTCTGCGCGTCCTTCTCGACCCGAATCATCCCGCGCCACACTGAGCTCGCCTTGTCGTTCAGCGCGCCCTTGAAGGCGAAGTCGCTCGTCGTGTTCGGCGCGATGTGCTCCTGGAAGGTGTCGAAGTCGAGGTGCTGCGTGCCGTCGACGAAGTACGCGCCGGTCACGCGCGAGGTCGCGCCCTGGCCGGCGAGGTCGTTCTGGATCCGGACCTTGCCGCTCTTCGAGCCGAAGCCCCCTGCGACCCAGTCGAGCTCGGCGTCGCGCTCGACGCGGGCGTGGTGGTTCGCGAAATGCCACGTCTCGCGGGACAGGTTCTGGAGGGACACGTACTCGAGCTTCGCGCCCTGCTCGACGAACAGCTCGACGACGGCGTTCGAGTAGCCGGCGACCTGCGGAGTCGCCGACGCGTACTCCTCGATCAGCGTGAAGCGCGACTCCGGCTCGGCGACGACGAGCAGGCGCCAGAACAGCGACCCGTGATCCACCGAGTTCGCGATGCGGACGTAGAGCGGACGCTCGAGCACGACGCCTCGCGGGACGACGACCAGCAAGCCGTTCTCCCAGAGCGCGGCGTTGTGCGCGGAGAACTTGTCGGCCGGCGGGACGAGCTCGCCGAGCCGCGGATGATCCTCGAGCCGCGCGAAGGTGATCCCCTCGGGCGCGTTCTCGATCTCGATCGACGACTCCGTGACCGTCGCCAGCGCGTCGACGTCGATGTTGAGCATCCGCTCCGGCACCGAGCCGTCGCCGCTCTCACCGAAGGAGTCGGGATCGAAGCCGCGCAGGTCGGTGAAGCGCCAGGCCTCCTCGCTGCGCGCGGGCAGGGGCAGCTCCGCGTAGCGCGCACGCAAATCCTCACGAGAAAGGCCCCGGAGGGCCCCTGATGGTGCACCTTCCTTCACTGACATTCGCGTTTGAACGATAGCCGCTAGCCCCAGGGCCGTGATACGAAGCGGGCACGTGTCCACGGAAAGCCTCGCCCGCGCGTCAGCCGCGCATCCCAAGCGAACCATTGCCGCCTGGGTCGTTGCCCTGCTCCTCTCGTTTGTGCTGATCGGCGCCTTGCTCGGGGACGCGCTGACGAGCGAGGGCGACGTCACGACGCAGACCCAGTCGAAGCGCGCCGACGAGGCGATCTTCCGCAGCTTCCCGCCGCAGCCGAGTCCGAGCGAGATCGTCGTCGTGCGCTCCGATCGCTACGAGGTCGACGATCCTGCGTTCGCCGCCAAGGTGCAGGAGCTCGCGACCAAGGGGCGGGAGCTCGGCGTCGTAGGGGAGGCGCAGATCTCCGACGAGCTCGTCTCGGAGGATCGCCATGCGCGGATGGTGCCGCTCATCCTGCGGAGCGACGCCGTCGTCCCGCTCGTCGATCTCGTCAAGTCGGAGGACGGCAAGGACGGCTTCGAGGTCTCGATCACCGGTTCGCAGACGGTGGACGCCGACTTCGAGAAGCTGTCGCAGGAAGACCTGCAGAAGGGCGAGCTGCTCTTCGGGCTGCCGGCCGCGCTGATCATCCTCGTGCTCGTCTTCGGCGCGGTCGTCGCGGGACTCGTGCCGGTGCTGCTCGCGTTGCTCTCGATCGTGATCGCCGTGGCGCTGACGGCGGTCGTCGGCCAGGCGTTCGAGCTCTCGTTCTTCGTCGTGAACATGATCTCGGGCATGGGGCTGGCGCTCGGGATCGACTACTCGCTCTTCATCCTCTCGCGCTTCCGGGAGGAGCGGAACCGTGGCCTCGAGAAGCTCGACGCGATCGCTGCGGCCGGGGCGACGGCGAGCCGCGCCGTGCTGTTCAGCGGCATCGCCTTCGTGCTGGCGATGTTCGGGATGGTGCTCGTGCCGGACACGATTCTGCGCAGCCTCGCGATCGGCGCGATCCTCGTCGGGGTCGTCTCGCTGCTCGCGGCGCTGACCCTGCTCCCCGCGGTGCTGAGCCTGCTCGGCGACCGGGTGAACGCGCTCCGGATCCCCGTGCTCGGCCGTAGCGCGGCCGGCAGCGCGGGCGCCGAGGGCCGCTTCTGGACGGCGATCGTGCGCGCGGTGATGCGTCGCCCGGTCGTGAGCCTGCTTGGGGCGACTGCGCTCATGCTCGCGGCCGCGGTTCCCGTGCTCGAGATCGACACCGGGTTCGCGGGGATCAGCACGCTGCCGGAGCGCTTCCCCGCCAGGCAAGGCTTCGATGCGCTGAACCGCGACTTCCCCGGCGCGGGCGTCGACCCGGCGCGAATCGTCGTGGACGGCAACGCCTCGTCAGCGCCGGTCCGGGCAGCGGTGGAGCAGCTCAAGGCGTCGCTCGCCGCCCGCCCGGAGTTCGGCTCGCCGGCCCAGGAGGCCTCGCCAGACGGCGACCTCGTCGTGCTCACCGTGCCGATCGCAGGCGACGCCGACGGCGCCGAAGCGACCAGTGCGGTCCGCGACCTGCGCTCCGACCTGATCCCGCAGGCGTTCGGCGATCTCGACACGACCGTCCTCGTCGGTGGCACGACCGCCGAGGACGTGGACTACTTCGACATCGTCGGGCGGTGGCTCCCGATCGTCTTCGCGTTCGTGCTCGGATTGAGCTTCGTCCTGCTCACCGTGGCGTTCCGCTCGATCGTGATCCCGGCCGTCGCGATCCTGCTCAACCTGCTCTCGGTGGGAGCGGCGTACGGATTGCTCGTGCTCGTGTTCCAGAAGGGCGTGGGCAACGAGCTCTTCGGCTTCCAGCACGTCGACACGGTCGAGGCGTGGGTGCCTCTGTTCCTGTTCTCGGTCCTCTTCGGCCTCTCGATGGACTACCAGGTGTTCCTGCTCAGCCGGATCAGGGAGCGCTACTCGCAGACCGGCGACACGAGCGGAGCCGTGGCCTTCGGCGTGGGCTCCACCGCCCGGCTCATCACCGGAGCGGCGCTGATCATCATCGCGGTCTTCGCGGGGTTCGCCGCCGGCGACCTCGTCATGTTCCAGCAGATGGGATTCGGCGTCGCGATCGCGCTCCTGCTTGACGCGACGATCGTGCGGTCCGTCCTCGTCCCTGCGGCGATGCAGCTGCTCGGCGAGCGCAACTGGTACTTCCCATCCTGGCTCGAATGGATTCCGGAGCTCCAGGTCGAGGGGCACAGCACGACGAAGGCTTGACGGTCGTCGTCCCGTACGACCCTGACTGGCCGAGCCAGTTCGAGGCGGAGCGGGAACTGCTCGAGCGTGCGCTCGAGCCGTGGCTCGAGGGCGGCATCCACCACATCGGCTCGACGGCTATTCCCGGGATCGCGGCGAAGCCGATCATCGACATGATCGCCGGCGTGCGCGAGCTCGAGGAGTCGCGCGCCGCCTTCGAGCCGCTCTTCGAGCTCGGCTACGAGGAGACGCCGCACCGGCCGGGGACGCATCACTTCTCCAAGCCGGCTGGCGGGCCGTGGACGCATGGCCTCCACCTCACCGAGCCCGGCAGCAACCTCTGGGAGGAGCGGCTCGCGTTCCGCGACGCGCTACGCGCCGATCCGGCCCTCGTCGCCGAGTACGCCGCGTTGAAGCAGCGGATGCTCGACGAGGAGCGCCGAGGCGGACCCGGCTACGACTCCGGCGCCAAACGCGCCTTCGTCGCGCGCGTGCTCGCGGACGCCGCGGGAATCACGCTTCCGCCGACGGGGTGGCGCTGAGACGTCTGCTCTTGGCCTCCGAGGCAAACCACACTAGGATCGCCCAATGCAGCTGCGCAAGAACGCCAAGATCGAGCTGATCAAGGGCGTCCCGCTCTTCTCGTCCTGCTCGAAGAAGGAGCTCGAGGCAATCGCGGCCCAGGCCGACCAGCTCACCGTCCCGAAAGGCAAGGCGTTGACCAAGGAAGGCCAGCGCGGCCGCGAGTTCATGGTCATCGTCGACGGCGCGGCCGAGGTCCGGAAGGACGGTCGCAGGCTCAACCTGCTCGGCTCGGGAGACTTCCTGGGCGAGATCGCCTTGATCTCGGGCGGCCCGCGCACCGCGACCGTCACCACGACCTCGGAGGCCAACCTCCTCGTCCTGACCGATCGCGCGTTCACCGACCTGACGAAGAAGATGCCGTCGATCCAGGCGAGCGTGCTGAAGGCGCTTTCGGAGCGGCTGGAGGCCGACGCGCTCTAAGGCGCCGACTCGGCGGCGCCGACCTTCAGGACACGCGTGCTTTGCACGCGCGTCCGTCTACTGACCGGTCGACCCATTCATAGCACCGACTTTTCGCTCTAAGCCGGCGCGTAGCGGCGGTGCAGGATCAGCGAGTTGCCGTCCGGATCGGTGAAGAACGCCATGTTGCAGACGCCCGAGTCGCGCTCGCCAATGAACTGGACGCCCTTCGCCTCGAGCTCCGCGCGGGCGGCCGCGACGTCTTCGACGCGAAGCGCGATCCCGTGCGCGGCGCTCGTGGGGAACTCGACGCCCTGGTCCTCCGGCTTCCAGAGCGCGAGCGTGACGTTGCCCGCCTCGAACTCGGTCGGCTCATGCGGGTTCTGCGGCAGCGCGAGCACGTCGCGGTAGAACTCGATCGCCCGCTCGACGTCCCGTGTCGGGACGTCCACGAAGTCGACTCGCTCGACCTTCATTCCGGCAGAGGCGCCGACTCGGCGGCGCCGACCATCAGGACGTGCGTGCTTCGCACGTACGTCCGTCTGAACTGACCGGTCGATCCGTCGACGGCAGACATCTACGTTGATAAGGGTGCGTACCGGCGGTGGAGCATCAGGGTGTTCCCGTCGGGATCCTTGAAGATCGCCATGTGACACACGCTGCTGTCGATCGTGTCGGCTTCGAACTCGACGCCCGCAGCCTCGAGCGCTGCACGGGCTTGCTCGACGTCCGGCACCCGCAGGGCCACGATGCCGGTGCTCGGCTTGAACTCCTCGCGCGGCGTGTAGAAGCCGAGCGAGACGTTGCCCGTCTCGAACTCGACGTAGCGCTCGCTCGAGGTCGCGCTCTCGGGAAGGCCGAGTGTCTCGCCGTAGAACTTCCGCGTCCGCCCGTAGTCCTGCGAGGGAAGTGCGAAGAAGTCGGTGCGCTCGATCACTCGTCGTACGGCTTGTAGCGACTGTGCAGCATCAGGTTGTTCCCGTCGGGATCGGCGAAGAACGCCATGTGGCACACACCGGTGTCGAAC
Source organism: Actinomycetota bacterium (assembly GCA_030913835.1). Lineage (GTDB taxonomy): Bacteria > Actinomycetota > Thermoleophilia > Gaiellales > Gaiellaceae > UBA5186. The sequence continues at coordinate 20,250 of JALZOQ010000316.1, forward strand.
GTCTCTCCGGCAAAGACGACGCCCTTCATCTCGAGCTCCTTGCGCGCCGCCTCGATGTCAGCGACGTGGAGCGCGAGGTGCGCCGTCGTCTGAGGCCGGAACTCGATGCCGAACTGGGTCGGCTCATAGACGCTGAAGCACGTCTCGCCGACCCAGAAATCGAACGGCGCGCGCTCGTCCCGTCGCAGACCGAGCGTGTCGACGTAGAAGGTGCGGCTCCGCTCGGGGTCCGTCGACGGGACAGCGACGAGGTCGCGCTTGCTGATCAACCGACCGAGCCCTCTGGCACGGGGGAAACCATGTTTCCCCCGTGAGCCCCCTTCTTCACGAAGGCGACAAGGACAGCGCTTGTGGGG
>JALZOQ010000317.1 GCA_030913835.1 Actinomycetota bacterium
CTACGGGCGTCAGCGTGTACTCGACGCGGGGTGGTCGGGCATCGACGACGCGCCTCTCGAGGACGCCCGCCTGCTCGAGCTCGACGAGCCGCTGCGCGAGCGTCCGCGGCGAGATCTCCCCTACCGCCTGCTTGAGCTCGTTGAAGCGGAGCGCCCCCTCCGACGAGGCCCACAGGATCGAGATCGTCCAGCGGCGCTCGAGGAGGCCCGCCGCTCGGCGGACCTCCTCGGGAACCGGGACGCAGCGCCTGCACCTCATGGCTCAGGCCGCCAGCTGGTCGGCGACAGGCCGCGGCTCGAGCGCGACTGCAAGCACCTCGCCGAGGCTCATCACCGGATGGAACGTCATCGCCTCGCGCACGCCCTCGGGCACGTCGTCCAGGTCGCCGCGGTTTCGCTCCGGCAGGATCACGTCTGTCAGGCCCGCGGCGTGCGCGGCGAGCACCTTCTGCTTCAGACCGCCGATCGGAAGCACGCGCCCCTGCAGGGTGACCTCGCCGGTCATGCCGACGGTGTGCTTGACCGGACGGCCGGTGAGGAGCGACGCCAGCGCGGTCGTCATGGTGATCCCCGCGCTCGGGCCGTCCTTCGGAATCGCGCCCGCGGGCACGTGCACGTGGAACGACGTCTCGTCGAACTGCGACTCGTCGACGTCGAGCTCGTCAGCGTGCGCGCGCACATACGAGAGCGCGATTCGCGCCGACTCCTTCATCACGTCGCCGAGCTGGCCGGTCAGGACGAGCGGGTCGCTGCCCTTCATGCGCGTTGCCTCGACGAACAGGACGTCGCCGCCCGTGCCCGTCACGGCCAGGCCGGTGGCGACGCCGGGCACCGCAGTCCGCTCGGCCGCCTCCTGGAAGAACTTTTGCCTTCCGAGTGCGTCGCGGACGACGTCGACGCCGATCGCGACCGGCGCCCCGCGCTTGCCGGAGGCGATGTTCGTCGCCGTCTTGCGCAGGATCGTCCCGAGTTCGCGCTCGAGCTGGCGGACGCCGGCCTCGCGCGTGTACTCGACAATGATCGAGTGGAGCGTCGCGTCGTCGATCGATACCTCGTCCTCGAGTAGGCCGTTCCGCTCGCGCTGACGCGGCCAGAGATAGCCTCGGGCGATGGCGATCTTCTCGTCGACCGTGTAGCCGTCGAAGCGGATTACTTCCATCCGGTCGAGCAACGGCCCTGGGATCGAGTCGGCCATGTTCGCGGTCGCGATGAACACGACCTGTGAGAGGTCGAGCTCGACGTCGAGGTAGTGGTCCCGGAACGAGTGGTTCTGCGCCGGGTCGAGCACCTCGAGCAGTGCGGCCGAGGGATCGCCGCGCCAATCCGCGCCGACCTTGTCGACCTCGTCGAGAAGGATGACCGGGTTCATCGTCCCGGCATCGCGCAGGGCGCGGACGAGCCGGCCCGGCAGCGCGCCGATGTAGGTGCGGCGATGGCCGCGGATCTCCGCCTCGTCGCGAACGCCGCCGAGCGACATGCGCACGAACTCGCGGTTGAGCGCGCGGGCGATCGACTCGCCGATCGAGGTCTTGCCGGTGCCCGGAGGCCCGATCAGGGTCAGGATGGCGCCGGAGCGCTTGTCCTCCTCGATCCCACGGTCCTGGCGCAGCTTGCGCACCGCCAGGTACTCGACGATGCGATCCTTGACGTCTTCGAGTCCTGCGTGGTCGGAGTCGAGCACCTCGCGGGCGTGGATCGGCTCCAGCGTCTCCTCGGAGCGCTTCCCCCACGGGACGGCCAGAAGCCAGTCGAGGTAGGTGCGAATCATCGAGGACTCGCCCGAGGAGTCGCCCATCCGCTCGAGGCGGGAGACCTCACGCTCAGCTTGCTCGCGGACTTCGTCGGGCAGGTCGGCCTCGGTGATCTTCGTCCGGTAATCGTCAGCGACGGTGCCGTCGTCCTCGCCCAGCTCCTTCCGGATCGACTCCATCTGCTTGCGGAGGATGTACTCGCGCTGCTGCTGCTGGGCGCCCGACTCGACGTCCTCGCGGATGCGGCGCCGCACCTGCAGCTCGGCGAGCCGCTCGCGCTGCAACCGGATCGCGAGCTCGAGCCGCTCGACGATGTCGAGGGTCTCCAGCAGCTCGACCTTCTGCGCGAAGCTCAGGTCGGGGGAGTAACCGGCGGTGTCGGCGAGCGCGCCGGCGTCCGTGATCGAGCGCAGGAACGCCGAGACTCGCTCGTCGGCGTCGCGCAGCTCGAGGA
>JALZOQ010000340.1 GCA_030913835.1 Actinomycetota bacterium
CCTCGAGGCGAACGATCACGTCCAGCAGCAGGTCGCCGAGTGTGCAGACGCGCACACGAGGGAGCGTACGATGCGGAGCATGGACGGCGAGCGCAAGCGCGACCGGCTGCAGTCCTTCGTGCTCGGCGGGCTGCTCGGAGCCTCGGCCGCGATCGCGGCGGCCCGGCGGAGCCGCCCGCGCAGCAAGGGGCCACGGCAGACTCCGGCCGGTCTCGCCGCGTTCGAAGGCGCGCCCTGCTACCGCGAGGTCGTGGAGCGCGAGCGCTCCTGAGCCAGGCGCTTACGCGCCTGCTGCACGGTGACCAGGTTGATGTCGGCGTCCCCGATGAAGAGCCGCTTGCCGACGCTCTGGGCGAGCTCGGCCGCCTGGAGGTATCCGTCGATCGTCGTCGTCGGGCGGAGCGTTCGCACGACCAGGTAGGGGCCCCAGGCGCGCACTTCGAATCCCCCCACCGGCTGCGGATAGACCACGTCGATCGACTGCCTGGGGAAGAAGTTGTTCGTATCGCTCGCGTCGAAGGCCCACACGCCGCGTCCGAGCGGCTTCCGCGTCTTCCGCAACGCGTCGAGCGCGAGTCGCGGGTCGGCGCGTGGCACAACCTCCTGGTGGAGCCCGCGCCGCCGCTCCCACGCGCTGAGATAGAGCGGCTCGTAGCCGAACAGCACGTCGTCCATCCGCCCTGTGCGCGCCAGCCAGTCCGCGGCCTCTCCGCGCGCCGACAGCTCCCCGGCAGGCTCTCCGCTGAAGAGGAGCGGCGTCTTGTCGCGCGCCCACACGATCTCGCCCGCGACGAGCGCGAGCGTCGCGACGGCCGCGAGCAAGGCCGCGAAGCGCGCCGGACGGCGTCCGAGCCAGACGAGCGCGGTCGCTACGAGCCCGCTCAGGAACGGGAGCGTGAAGACCAGGTGGCGCGACTCCGGTGAGGTCGCGCTGCCGAGCGACGCGCCCAGGAAGGCTGCGGTCGGCGTGACGAAGACCGCGAGCGCCAGGATCGCGTTCCTCCGCCGCGTGCGCCAGAGCAGGACGAACCCCCCGACAGCGAGCGCGCAGACGACCGGGAACACCGCCGTGTAGCCGATCGAAAGGTCGCCGAAAGCCGTGCGCAGGTAGCGCAGGACGGGGAGCGGCGCACCGAGCTTCGTCCCGCCGCCCCCGACGCCGACGTCGAACCGTCCGGCGAGGACGAGATCGGTGCGCCAGAACGGTATTCCCGCGACGAGGACGGCCGCGCCGGCGATCAGGGCCTCGCGCAGGCGCCTCCGGTCGACGAGCACGTACAGCCCCTGCGATGCGAGCACGAGCGCGCCGTACTGATGCGTCGCGACGCAGGCCAGGATCGCCACGGCCCAGAGCGCCCAGCGCCGGCGGCCTCCGCCCTCCAGCGCGACCACGAGCGCGAGGTACGACAGGGCGCTCGTGAACAGGAAGAGCGAGTACATCCGTCCGTACACGCCGTCGAAGAGGAAGACCCACGACCAGGAGGCGAGCAGCGCGGCGACGAGCCCGGTCGTCCGGTCGGCAAGCCGGGCGACGAGGAGCGCAATCACAGGCACGCTCAGCGCTGCGAACGCCGCCGAGACGAGCCGCAGCGAGCCGAGTCCTCCGCCGAGGTGGGCGACGGTCCAGGCGAACACGAAGTGGAGCGGTGCTCCTCCGCGTTCGCCGAGGACGGTCTGGAGCACCTCGTGCATCGAGCCGCGCCCGACGAAGAGCGCGAGCGTCTCGTCCTCGTGCGGCGGCCAGGCCGAGCGCTGGATTGCCGCGAAGGCTCCCGCGGCGAGCGCGCAGAGGGTCACGCCGAGCTCGAACCAGCGCGTTCCGATCGTCGGCGCGAGCGCCTTCGAGCGGGCGGCGGCGTCCCGCACGCGGGCCGGCCGTTCCGTCGCTGTTGGAGCCGTCTGCGTCACGAGCGGAGCCGCGGAAGCGTAGTCCACGGATCCGGGTCTGCCACGAGGACAGCGCACTAGGTCGTGCTGTCGCCTCCGTCGTCGAGATAGTCGAAGCGAAGTCCGCTCGAGCCTTCGCCGCGTCCGGGACGCTTGCTCCGCCCGATCCAGAGATGGGTTGAGCCGTCGATCCAGCGGGCGTACTGGAACGACCGATCCACCCGCACGCCCTCGCGCGGGATTTCTTCGTCGAACAGCCGGAGCTCGGTGCCCGGCTCCAGGATCCGGCCTCGCGGCTCGGCCCGCACCGCCGCACCGTCCGGTCCGAAATGGGGGAGCGTTCCGCGGTTCAGGCGGACCTCCGTCGAGCCCCCGGGCGTCTGCTCGGGCACGAGCGGGATCCAGTAGTTGGGAACCTCGGAGCCGAGTCGATACGCGCTCGCAGGTCGCGCTCCCGTCGCTACGGGCGCGGCGGGCTGCGAGGTCGCGTCGTCAAGCCGCCAGCGGGCGTCTTGCCAGGCCTCGTGACGGTCGACGCGGCGGCCGGAAGGGCCAGGGACGACGCGCTCGACCGCCCAGCCGAGGTTCGCCAGCTCGTCGCGTATGAAGACGACCTCCTCGATGGGGCGGCTCGACAAGCTGGCCGCGAGCGTTGGCGGAAGGAAGAAGAGATCCTGAGGGGCCGCTGCCGCACCTCTGTCGCGCGGATCGGGGGAGAGCGCAAAGAACCGCCACGGCGAAGTCGGCCCGTCGACGCGGCTCACGTGCTCGACGGTGGTTCGCTCGCCGAAGGTATCGGTGATGACAAGCGAGTTAATGCGGGAGACCGAGCCTACGCGGACGTCCACGGGGACGACGAACCAGTCGTTCGAGAAGACGAGCGCGAACTCGACGAGCAGCATGCGCGCGACGCTCTTTCGATCGAGCGCCGATTCGACCGCGCCGAAGCTGACACGTGCGTCCTCGAGCTCCCAGAGCCGCGGCGCGGGCATTCCTCGATAGCGGACGGGAGCGGGGA
>JALZOQ010000384.1 GCA_030913835.1 Actinomycetota bacterium
GGTCACAGCTCCAGCGTCCGCGTAACGCGAAAGCGCTCCAGGAAGCGCCGGTCGTGCGTAACGAGCACCACGGTGCCCTCAAAGCTCTCGAGCGCGCGCTCGAGCTCCTCGATCGCTGCCAGGTCCAGGTGGTTCGTCGGCTCGTCGAGGATCAGCGTGTTGACGCCGCGGGCGGCGAGCAGCGCGAGGCGCGCGCGGGTGCGCTCGCCGGGCGAGAGCGAGGCAGCGGGACGGAGCACGTCGTCTGCGCCGAGGCCGAACTTCGCCAGCACCGTGCGAGCCTCCTCGTCGCGTGCTCCCGAGGCGGCCGCGAACTGACGCAGGAGCGGTTCCCCGCCGCTGAGCGCGTCGCGTCCCTGCTCCAGTTCTCCGATCACGATCCCGGGCCCGACCCAGCGCCTGCCGGCGGCGAGGGGCTCGACGCCCTGGAGTGCGCGCAGCAATGTCGTCTTGCCGCTGCCGTTTCGGCCGACGAGAGCGAGGCGGTCGCCGTAGCCGAGCTCGAGGTCGAGCGGGCCGAGCCGGAAATCGCCGCGCTCGACGACCGCGCCTTCGAGCCGAGCGACGATGTCCCCGGCCCTGCGCCCTCCGGCAAGGTCGAGCCGCAGCTCCCACGGCTCGTACGGCTTCTCGGCCCGATCGAGCCGGTCGATCCGGCCCGCGAACGCCTTCGCAACGTCCTTCGTCTTCTTCTTCTTCCGCCCCTGCCCGTAACCGCGCCGCTCCCATTCCTGCATCCGGCGCCGCTGCTCCTCGAGGCGCTCCCGCTCGGACACGTACGCGCCGTACCGGTCGGACTGCTGTGACCGTGCAGCGTCGCGTGCCCGCTCATAGTCGGCGAAGCCGCCCGCGTACTCGGCGGAGCGGTGCGTCCATTCGCTGAGCTCCACGATGCGATCGACGGCGCGGTCGAGGAAATCGCGGTCGTGCGAGACGATCACAGCCGCGGCCGAGGTGTCGCGCAGGAACGTTTCCAGCCGCTCGAGACCGGCGAAGTCGAGGTCGTTCGTCGGCTCGTCGAGGAGCAGGACGTCGTAGCGAGAAAGCAGGATCGCAGCCAGCCCGGCCCGCGCGGCCTCGCCCCCGGACATCGTCGCGACCGCCTGATCGAGTCGCTCAGGCCCGACCCCCGCATCGGCCGCAGCCGCTCCCGCCCGCGCGGCCAGATCGTCCCCTCCGAGCGCGAGGAAGCGCTCCAGCGCGTCTCCGTAGGCTTCGGCGCGGCTCGGATCTCGCTCCAGCTCCCGGGCCAGCTCGTCGAGCCGCCGTTCGGCCCCGGCGACCCCCGTTCGGCGTGCGAGGTAGGCGAGCAGCGTCTCCCCCGGGTCGGCGTCGCGCTCCTGCGGCAGGTAGCCGACGGTGAGCGCGGCCGGCGCGCGAGTCACGCGCCCCGAATCGGGCGCGTCGAGCCCGGCGAGGATCCGGAGCAAGGTCGACTTCCCCACGCCGTTTGGCCCGACGACGCCTGTTCGTGCGCGCGGGGGAACGATGAGCGACACGTCCTCGAGGACGACCTGCGGACCGTGGTGCTTGGTGACGCCGTGCGCGGCGAGCGTGCCGACGGGACGAGACATGGAGGAACCTCCGGAGAGCGGCGGACGAAACGCGTGAAGGGCTCAGCGGAGGCGCATAAGACGGCCCGAAGGCCGCTGCCAGGGTATCAACGCATCGGGAACGCGGTGCGCGCGAGCGCGGGCAGAACCTGTGCGGTGACCCAGACCGGATTCGCGACGTAGCGCGCGTTGTAGCGGTAGCTCCCGTCCTGGCGGCGCATGCGCGCGAGGTAGCGGAACGCCGCCGGGGGCGGCTTCTGGCCCGCTGCCACGAAGGCCTGGATCGACCAGGCGGTCGAGGGGACGTCCGAGCCCCGGCCCGGCGTCAACTCGAAGCCGCCGTCCTTGCGCTGACGCGTTCGCAGGTAGGCAAGCCCGCGCGCGATTGGCCGCCCGTGCACGCCGAGCGCGCGCAGCGCCTGGATCGCGGCCGCGGTGTCGTTCGAGTCGGCCTCGGTCCCCGCGAGCCAGGACCACCCGCCCGATCGTTTCTGGTGCTGGACGATGTAGCGCGCGGTCGCGGGGGGCACGGCGACGCCGGCCTGGCGGAGCGCGAGCACGCCCCAGTACGTGGAGTTGAGTGCGGGGC
>JALZOQ010000367.1 GCA_030913835.1 Actinomycetota bacterium
GGCGGCAGCGGCGGAGCGGCGATGTCGGCGCGGGGCGGTCGCACGGCTGGCCAATATCTCAGACCGAGATCTCTATGCCGGCCCGGGTGGGCGCCCCGCTATGCTGCCGAACCCCGTGTCGATGTGAGGAGGTAGAGGAGAAGGATGAGCGAGTCAGTCTGGAAGCGGATCGAGTCAAGTCGCGCCCGGCACAACGTGCTGGAGCACCCCTTCTACGTGCGCTGGTCGGCAGGTGAGTTGAGCCCCGACGAGCTGGCTCGCTACTCGGGCCAGTACCGCCACGCGACCGAGGCGCTGGCGAAGCTGACGGCCGACACGGCCGGGCTCGCCCCCGACGCCCACCGCGACGAGATCGAGCGCCACGCCGCCGAGGAGCAGGACCACATCGGCCTCTGGGACGACTTCGCGGCGTCGCTCGAGGCACCGCTCGACCGCGAGCCTGCTGCCGAGACACGCGGCTGCGCCGACGCCTGGGCCCGGGACGATCGCCTCGAAGCTCTAGCCGTCCTCTACGCGATCGAATCGGCGCAGCCGGCGATCTCCGAGACGAAGCTGCGCGGCCTCGTCGAGCACTACGGCTTCGCGGAGGGCCCTGCCACCGAGTACTTTGCCCTCCACGCCAAGCGCGACATCGAGCATGCCGCGGAGGCGCGCGAGGCACTCGAAGCCGCGGCGCCGGGTGACGAGGACGGCCTCGTAGCGGCGGCCGAAACGGCTCTGCGCGCGAACTGGGAGCTGCTCGACGGGGTACAACGCGCGGCCTGAGTCGCGGCTACAATCCGACCGCTCGGGGCCATAGCTCAGTTGGGAGAGCGTCTGGCTGGCAGCCAGAAGGTCGCCGGTTCGAGCCCGGCTGGCTCCATACCGTTGTGCTTGTTACGGCCGTCGACCCGCGGGGTCCCAATGAGCGGCCACGAGACTCGGGACCTAGGCGCGCTTCTTTCCATCGGCCGCATCGACTCGTACGAGGCGCGAAGGGAAGGACAGTTTCGTCATCTTATGTGGTTACAAAAATTCACCAATCGGTGATAACTGCGTCAATCTTCACCGAGGAGGCCGGCGAGAAGTTGGACGGGATCCCGCTGACCGCAGTGACGAGGCGGAATGATCGTGCGAAGTACGTGTCGTTCATCTACGGCGATTGCATCCCAGTCGCCGATACTGGGTGCGCACCGCCCGCGGAAATCCAAGTGTGGCCAGCTTGTGTACGTAACCTCTCGCTCTACGCTCGGTACCGGAACGCACCGGTCCCGGATCCTGTGACGATCCGCGGCACGACGGCGGCGTACTTCGAGGACGGACGTCGGCTCGAGGTGCAGACACGCGACTCAACAGTCGTGATCTTCGGCGCGTCGCACGAAGTCGTTAGCGCAGCCGCGTCGACGCTTCGGGGAGTGAACGTCGCCGACCCCGCGACCGGTGCTCTGGCGCCGCCAGTGCCGGGCGCAGTAGATGGGAGGATCGCTTGCAGCTGATCACTCTCGCGGTGCTGTTCGCCGTCCTGGCCGCCGCCTTCGGGTTTGCGGTCGGCACGTGGGTGGCGGTAGTTCCTGCGGGGAGCGTGTGGCCGCTATATGTACTTGGCCTCAAGCAATCGTGGTGGGGGCACGGTGTCGGCGATGGCTGGGAGTACGCGCTGATCGTCATCACGGCCGCCCTCATTCTGGGTAGCGCCACCGGAGTGCTCTTCCGTGCCCGGTTGATCGGACCCCCTAGACGCGCAGCGTCCGAAACGCAGGAACTCATGAAGGGCTGATCTAAGACGGACAGGGGCGTCTGCCTCGAGCCGGCGCGCCCCGGCCCGCGGCGAGCTGAATGGACTTAGCGCGTAGGGTGCGCGGACGCCGCGAGATTCACGGGCCGTCACGGTTCGAATAGTGTCCGATTAGCTCCATCGCCTCGCAGTCGCTCGCTTGACAACTATTAGCTAGAGCGCTAACTATTCCACCGTGATGGCGCCCAGTGTGGAGCGGGTTTTCGAGGCGCTTGCCGATCCGACG
>JALZOQ010000469.1 GCA_030913835.1 Actinomycetota bacterium
GGATGTACGTGTCGGCGCCGTCGCCCCCGATGCGGAGCGAGCGCCGTCCGTCGCGCGGCAGGTCGAGGAGCTGCGCGATCCGCCAGCGAGGCAGGCGCCAGCGGGTCGGCCCGAGCGTCAACCTGACGGGCGCTGAGAGCGCCGTGCGGACTTCGACCGCCGCAGGCTGGAGATCCGTGCTCGTCACCGTCGGCCGGCGGACGCGTACCGGCAAGGCGACGGGAGAGCGGGCAAAGGCCGCCAGCGCCCTGACGATGGTGGTCGCCGCGGCGGGACGCGCCAGCCGGCCTCCGGCCCGGTCCGAGACGACGACGGGCTGCAGGCCGCGCAGTCGGATCGCCGCCTCGCGCTCGGGCCGATCGATCGCCTGCGCGAAGCGCTTGAGCTCGTACTGCAGGGCGGCGTCGTAGACACGAGTCGGGGGCGCCACGTCGGCTCCGAAGACGCGTACCTCCAGCCTGCGGAAGCCCTGCAGCGGCCCGATGCCCGCCCCCTCCCTCGTCGCGGCCGCGACCGCGTTCTTCCAGTCGACCTCGACGCCGAGTTGCTTCGGACGCACCTGCCACGAGTGGCCTGGCGCCGTAAACGTGACGGGCACTTCCTCCAGCGATTTCGAGCGCGCCTCGAGCAACGCCTGCGCCTCCGACGGGGTCAGCCCGCCGACGTCGACCCCTGCGATCCGCACGCCGGAGGCGAGCCTGGCATCCGAGCCCGAGAACGCGAGGCCGATGAGCAGCCCGAGTGCGACGAGGATGGCGGCGATGGTCAGCGGCCGCAGGCGAAGCCCGCGCCGCCTCGGTCGCCGCCGCCGCGCTCGGACCGTGCGGTGGCGGGAGTGACGAGGCACGGCTCCTAACTCTAGCGTCGCGCCTCGGTCACTCCGGTCCCTGTTTCGACTACGCGCGGGCCATGCGGGGCTCATCGACCCGGCGTTCGCGGCTGAGCGCGAACTTCATGTCCTCGAAGTTCTGGGTGATCCCGGGGATGAAGCCCCATGACCCCGACGAGCAGGAAGACGATGCCAGGCGGGCGGCTTTCTGCATTGCCGACGAGTCGCGATCCGACTGTGTGTTCGTAGTAGCCATCGTGCCTCCGTGAGTGAGCGTTTGTCTAGGAGTTGGGCCCGGCTCGGCCGGGCATCCGTCTGGAACGACCGGTCGACAAGCCTGGGATCACCCGCGCGGTAAAAAGATCTCTTTCGCGATCACGAGCCGCTGGATCTGGCTTGTGCCCTCGTAGATCTGGAACAGCTTCGCGTCGCGCATCAGCTTCTCGACCGGGTACTCCTTCATGTAGCCGTAGCCCCCGAAGACCTGCACCGCGTCGGTCGTGACCTTCATCGCCGTGTCCGCGGCGAAGCGCTTCGCGAACGACGACTGCAGCGTCGCGCGCTCGCCCTGGTCGTGGAGCCAGGCCGCCTGCCAGACGAGCAGGCGCGCCGCCTCGATCTCGGTCGCCATGTCGGCGATCATGAAGCTGACCCCCTGGTGCATCGCGATCGGGACGTCGAAGGTGACGCGCTCCTTCGCGTACTCCACGGCCAGCTCGTACGCCGCCTGCGCGACCCCGACCGCGCCCGCGGCCGTGCCTGGTCGCGTGAAGTCGAGCGTCTTCATCGCGATCTTGAAGCCTTCGCCCTCCTCCCCGAGCCGGTTCTCGGCGGGGATGACTGCGTCGGCGATGGCGAAGGCGGACGTGTCCGTCGAGCGCTGCCCCATCTTGTCGAGGTGCTGCTCGATGTGGACGCCGGGCGTGTCCATCGGGACGATGAACGCGGAGATGCCCTTGTGCCCCTTCGACGGGTCGGTCTTGGCAAAGACGACGGTCCATGCTGCGTGGCCCGCGTTCGTGATGAACGTCTTCGAACCGTTGAGGACGTAGTCGTCGCCGCGCCGCTCAGCCGTCGTCTTGAGCTTCGCGACGTCGGAGCCGGCCTCCGGCTCGGAGAGCCCGAAGGAGCAGAGGATGGGCTCGTCGAGGAGCGGCGGCAGCCACTTCGCCTTCTGCTCGTCGGTGCCGGCGATGATCACCGGCCCGGCGCCGAGCCCGTTGGCCCCGATCGCGGTCCCGATCCCCGAGCAGCCCCAGTTCGTCTCCTCGCCGATCAGCATTCCCTCGAACGTCGACAGCTCCAGGCCGCCGTATTCGGCCGGGACGTGCACGTTCATCAGGCCGAGCTCGTGCGCCTTCGCGATTACGTCCGCGGGGTGTGTGGAGTGCTCGTCGTACTCGGCCGCTTTCGGCCGGATCTCCTTCTCGGCGAACTCGCGCGCGAGCGCGCGAAGCTCGCGCTGCTCGTCCGTGAGCGCGAAGGAGACTCCCGTCGCGCTCGACTGCTCGATCGTGGCCATTCCTCGCTCCTGGGGCGTTGATTGACTTGTCAGTCAATCGTAGCGCGGTAGCGCAGGACTCGCGCGACGTGGACGTCCAGCTCTCCGCGACGGGCGAGGGGCTCGAGTGCGGCGATCGCGCGAGCGGCGTGCGCCGGGCTTGTCAACAAGAGCAGGTCCGCCCCGGCGCGAACGGCCTGCCGTGACCACCGCTCGACCGGCGCGTTACGGACGATCGAG
>JALZOQ010000471.1 GCA_030913835.1 Actinomycetota bacterium
ACGGCCGCGGCGTCGGCACGATCCAGAACGACGATCCGATTCCGCCGACGCCGATCAGCGAGATTCAGGGCAGCGGGATGTCGTCCCCGATCGCCGGGTCGACTGTGACGGTCGAGGCGATCGTGACCGGCGTCGACGACGAGATCGGCGCGAGCTTCGGCGACAACAACGCGATCTTCCGCTTCCCCGAAGATGCGGGCATTTTCGTCCAGGAAGAAGCAGCGGACGAGGACGGCGATCCCACGACCTCGGAAGGCATTTTCGTCGGGTTCGTCTCGACGCGCATGGACATTCCGCTCGGCTCGAAGGTTCGCCTCTCGGGCCGCGTCAAGGAGAAGTTCGGGCTGACGATGATCGAGGAGACGTTCGGCACGGAGCCGGTCGTCCTCGTCAGCGGCGGTCCGCTTCCGGCGCCCGCCGACATCGACGTCACGGAGGCAGAGTCGCAGTCCAGCGTGATGAGCGGCGAGGACGTGATCGGCAAGACGTACTACGAGACGTTCGAGGCGATGCGCGTTGCCGTTGCGGCGGGTGTCGCGAACTCCGGCAGCACGAACAAGTTCGGTGAGCTGTTCGTGACGCCAGGCAACCGTGTCGCCCGGGTCTTCCGCCAGGAGGTCGCGCCGTCGCTGCTCGCCGCCGATGCGGATGCCGGCGCCGGCGACCCGTCGAACCCCTTCACGGACACGGACTCATCCACGCGCGTCGACGCCGATCTCTTCGATCGCGTCGAGGATCTCGTCGGGCCGCTCGGCTTCTCGTTTGGCCATTACAAGCTGATGACGCAGATCGACGCGATGCCGACGGTCGTCCGCGGCCCGACGGTGTACCCGTACACCGGCGTCGCGCCCGCCGGGCCGTACCAGCTGCGCGTGGCGTCGTTCAACGTCGAGAACTTCTTCCCTGTCGGCGGAGCTCTCGACGGCGGTACGGTCGGTGCCGACGAGTACGAGCTGAAGAAGCAGCGGATCGTCGACGCGATCGACCGCCTGTTGTTGCGGCCGGATGTCGTGGCTCTGCAGGAGGTCGTCAATCTCGCGATCCTGCAGGACCTCGCCGCGACGCTCGGCGGCTACACCGCCTTCCTCGAGGAGGGGAACGACAACCGGGGCATCGACGTCGGCTTCCTCGTCAAGAGCACGGTGCTCTTCTCGAATGCGCGCCAACTCGGCAAGGAGGCGCCGGGGTCGTGCTCGGACGTGGCCGGACGGCTCTTCGACCGGCCGCCACTCGCCATCGACATCGCCGCACCCGTCGTCAGCTTCACGATCATCACGAACCACTTCTCCTCGAAGTCCGCGCCCGACTCGTGCCGCGCGGCGCAGGCCGCCTTCGTACGCGACCGCGTCGCCGAGCTCGAGGCGGCGGGGAGCCAGGTGTTGGTGGTCGGCGACCTCAACGCGTTCGAGGACGAGAGCGCGCTGACGACGCTCGAGGACGGGACGACGACGCTCACGAACCTCTGGTCGCGGGCGCCCGAGCAGGAGCGGTACAGCTTCGCCTTCCAGGGCCGGCTGCAAACGCTCGATCACATCCTCGTGACCGATGGCCTCGACTCGCGCGTCGACGGCTTCCAGTACTCCCACTTCGACAACGACTACTACGAGCGCGCGCTGCAGCCCGACGGGCACAAGGTCTCCGATCACGACCCGCCGCTGCTCACGCTCTCGACCGACGCCTGTCTCGACGGCGACGACCTGCCGACCGTCGTCCTCGGCGAGGATACGGGCGTGCCGAACGTCGACACGGGCCAGGGCTGCACGATCGGCGATCTGATCGGTGAGCCCGCCGATTTCAGGAACCACGGCCAGTACGTCAGCCACGTGTCGCACGTCACGAACGCACTCGTCGAGCGTGGGTTGCTGACCGGCAAGGAGAAGGGCGCGATCCAGCGGGCGGCCGGGCAGAACAAGTGATTTACGGACAGTGTCCCGGGGTCAGACCCTCGGACATTGTCCGCGGGAGGCATGGCCTGGAATAGGATCCGGCGGCCGGGGTACGCCCCGAGCGATCGTCCGTTCACTTCCCAGGGGAGGTCCCGTCAGATGCTGCCTCGCAGACTCCTACTCGCTCTCGTCGCCGCGCTCGCGCTCGTCGCGGTCACAGTGTCCGCTCCCGCCGCCGCCGCTCCGGGCGCTGCCGCGCACAAGTGCAAGAAAGGCCTGAAGCACCAGGTCGTCAGGGGCAAGCACCGCTGCGTCAAGCCGAAGCCCAAGCCGAACGTGCGTGTGCAGATCCTCGGCCTCAACGACTTCCACGGGAACCTCCAGCCCCCGGCGGGCTCGGCCGGTCGCGTGGTCACCGGAATCACGAACGGCACGCCCGTGCAGGTCGACGCCGGCGGCGCCGAGTACCTCGCAACCCACTTCAAGACCCTCACGACGAGCAACCCCGGCAACACGATCATCACGTCGTCCGGCGACCTGATCGGCGGCACCCCGTTCCTCTCCGGTCTGTTCCACGACGAGCCGACGATCGAGGCCTTGAACGTGATGGGCCTGAACTACAACGGCGTCGGCAACCACGAGTTCGACGAAGGAGCCGCGGAGCTGCTGCGGATGCAGTACGGCGGCTGCCACCCGACCGACGGCTGTCAGGACAAGACGCCGTTCATGGGCTCGCTGTTCGAGTTCCTCGCTGCGGGTGTCTACGTGGACGAGCAGAGCAACCGGACGCTGTTCCCGCCCTACAAGGTCAGGACGGTCGGCGGCGTCAAGGTCGGCTTCATCGGCCTCGCGACCGACACGACGCCCACGATCGTGGTGCCCTCGGCAGTCCAGGGGATCCGCTTCGCCGACGAGGCGGACACGATCAACAAGTACGTGGGGATCCTGAAGGCGCAAAAGGTGCGCTCGATCGTCGTCCTGCTCCATGAGGGCGGCTTCCAGAGCAGCCCGACCCAGACGATCAACACGTGCGAGAACCTCACGGGCGACATCAACGGCATCGTCGAGAAGCTCGATGCCGAGGTGGACGTCGTCTTCAGCGCCCACACGCACCAGGCCTACAACTGCACGATCAGGAACATGTTGGTCACGAGCGCGGCGTCGTTCGGCCGCCTGATCACGCGAGCGCAGCTGACGATCAACCCGACCACCGGCCAGGTGGTCGCAAAGCAGGCGACCAACGTCGTCGTCTCGCGCGACGTGGCCAAGGATCCCGCGATCACGGCGATCATCGACCGTTACAACACGGTCGCAGGCCCGATCGCGAATCGCGTCGTCGGCTCGATCACGGCCGACATCACGCGGGCAGCGAACACGGCCGGAGAGTCTGCGCTCGGCGACGTGATCGCCGATGCCCAGCTCGAGGCGACCGCGCCCACCGACTTCGGCGGCGCGGTGATCGCATTCATGAACCCCGGCGGAATCCGCGCCGACCTCGTCTACAACAACTCTTCCGGCGGCGAGGCGCCGGGGCAGGTGACCTACAGCGAGGTCTTCACCGTGCAGCCGTTCAACAACGTCATGACCGTGAAGACCTGCACGGGAGACCAGATCAAGCGCATACTCGAGCAGCAATTCAACAACCCGTCGGCGGGGCAGGATCGCGTGCTGCAGATCCCGGCCACCTTTGCATACAGCTACAACCGCTCGGCGCCTGCCGGAAGCCGCGTCGATCCGGCGTCGATGAAGATCAACGGCGTCACGGTCGTCGGAGGGCAGGCGTACCGGGTTGCGATGAACAACTTCCTCGCGACCGGCGGCGACAACTTCACCGTCTTCAACGAGTGCATTAACCCACTCGGCGGAGACATCGATATCGACGCGCTGGTCAGGTACTTGCAGAGGCGCTCGCCGGTAGCTCCCGGGCCGAGGAACCGGATCACGAGGACCGGCTAAGACAATCGCGTGGGGCGGCCTCGCCGAGCGCGGGGCCGCCTCCCACGGCTTTTTCCAGGGTCTCTATACTTCCCAGCCGTCTGATGGCGAACGAGACCATGGCCACAACCGAGCAAACAGTCAGCGACGACGGCGTCTGGATCACCACTCCCGAGGGGGAGCAGATCCCGAACTACGACGCCACCTTCCCCACGATCAACGAGGGGGAGGTCGTCCACGGAACCGTGGTTCGCGTCGACAAGGACGAGGTGCTCGTCGACATCGGCTACAAGTCGGAGGGCGTGATCCCGGTCGCCGAGCTCTCGATCCGGCGCTCGGTGAACCCGGCCGACGAGGTTTCGGTCGGCGACGAGATCGACGCGCTCGTGATGACGAAGGAAGACGCCGAAGGGCGCCTGATCCTCTCGAAGAAGCGCGCGCGCTTCGAGCTCGCCTGGAAGGCGATCGAGGCGGCCGCTGAGAGCGGCGAGGCGGTCATCGGACGCGTGATCGAGGTCGTCAAGGGCGGGCTCATCCTCGACCTCGGCGTGCGCGGCTTCCTGCCGGCGTCGCTGGTCGACATTCGGCGCGTCCAGGACCTCGACGAGTTCCTCGGCCAGGAGCTCCGCTGCAAGGTGATCGAGCTCAACCGCTCGCGGAACAACGTCGTCCTGTCGCGCCGCGCCGTCCTCGAGGACGAGCGCAAGGAGCAGCGGCAGCAGATCCTCGACCGGCTCGAGCCCGGTCAGGTCGTCGACGGCCAGATCTCCAACATCGTCGATTTCGGCGCCTTCGTCGACCTCGACGGGATGGACGGCCTGATCCACATCTCCGAGCTCTCCTGGAGCCACGTCAACCATCCGTCCGAGGTGCTCGAGATCGGCCAGGACGTGAAGGTCAAGGTGCTCGACATCGACCGTGACCGCCAGCGGATCTCGCTGGGGCTCAAGCAGACGCAGTCCGACCCGTGGCAGCAGGTGCTCGAGAGCTACAAGGAAAACGACGTGGTCGAAGGACGCGTCACGAAGGTGGTCACATTCGGCGCCTTCGTGGAGATCCTCCCGGGCGTCGAGGGGCTCGTGCACATCTCCGAGCTCGCCCAGCATCACGTCGAGAACCCGCGCGAGGTCGTCGCGCAGGGCGATCCGGTCAACGTGCTCATCCTCGAGGTCGACGCCGAGCGGCGCCGGCTCTCGCTCTCGCTGAAGCGGGTCGAGGAGGACGCGCAGGTGCAGCCGCGCGCGGACGGCGGCGAGTCGGTGCACACGGCGCCGCGGCTGGATCTCTCCGAGGACGTCTTCACCGACAGCGCGGACGCAGCGCCGCCGTTGGAGGAGCCGGCATCCGACCCACCGTCCGAGCCCGAGCCGGCACCCGACGACGCGTCCGAGCCCGAGCCGATGAGCGCCGAGATCGAGGCCGAGACGGCCGAGCCGCCGAGCGCCGAGGCTGAAACCGAGCCGATGAGCGCGGAGGCCGAGACGGCGGAGCCTGAGCAGCAGGCGGAGACCGCCGAGCCCGAGCCCGACGCCGAGGCGGCCGTCGTCGGCGACGACGAGCAGCAGCCCGCCGACCAGTAGGGATGCCGCGGCCCGTCGCGGTCGCGATCACGGGCGGGATCGGGGCCGGCAAGAGCGAGGCGCTGCGTGCGTTCGCGCGCCACGGTGCTGCGACGGTCTCTAGCGACGACATCGTCCACCGCCTCCTCGCCGAGGACGAGGCGGTCCGGAGCGCGCTGCGTGAGCGCTGGGGCGACCGGATCTTCCGCGACGACGGCGAGGTGATGCGCGAGGCGATCGGCCACATCGTGTTCGAGGACCGCGAGGAGCTGGAGTGGCTCGAAGGGCTGCTCCATCCGCGGGTCGCACAGGAGTACATGAGCTGGCGCGCGGCGCTCGCGCGACTGCCCGACCCGCCCGCGGTGGCGGTGACCGAGGTGCCGCTCCTTTACGAAGTCGGCGGTGAGAAGCGGTTCCACGTCGTGGTGGCGATCACCGCGCCGGCCGAGCTCCGCGCGAGCCGCTCGAAGGTCGCCACCGAAAACCGGGAGCAGCGGTTGCTCCCCGAAGACGAGAAGACGGGCAAGGCCGACTATGCGTTCGTGAACGACGGCTCGCTCGACGAGCTCGACGCATTCGTCACGGGTGTGATGGACGAGCTGGAAGCGCGAGCGTGAAGCGCCTGCTTGCCGCGCTGGCGCTGGTCGGGCTGCTGGCGGCCGGATTCCTCTACGTCGACACCGCGAAGCCCGGCTGGTGGGAGCGCCTCCGCTACCCGCTCTCCTACGCGCCGATCGTGCGCGGCCACGCCCGCAACTACGACCTGGACCCGGCCCTCTTGGCGGCTGTGATCTACCAGGAGTCGAAGTTCCGCCCCGACTCGCGCTCGTCGTCAGGCGCGATCGGCCTCATGCAGCTCCTGCCGGACACGGCGAAGGGGATCGCCTTGCACACCGGCGGGTCGCGCTTCCGCGTCGAAGACCTGTACGACCCGGAGATCAACATCCGCTACGGCTCGTGGTACCTGAGGCACCTCCTGCTGAAGTACCACGACGAGGAGACCGCGCTCGCGGCCTACAACGCGGGTCAGGCGAACGTCGACGGCTGGCGGGCGCGCGGGGTCGGGATCCAGTTCTCCGAGACGCGCCACTACGTCCGCCGCGTCGAGGAGCTGAAGACGATCTACCGCCGCGCGTACGGCGACGAGCTCGGAGTGGCTTAGGGGGTCATCCGCGGCTCAGCCCGAGCGCTCCTCGAGCTCGTTCGACTTGCTCGTCAATGCGGCGAAGCCGGCCTGGAGGAAGTCGTTGGCCGCCGCCGCGGCGAGCGTCCAGGTCAGCATCCGCCCGAATCTCGGCGCGACGATCTGCGTCGCGGTCAGACCGGCCGCCGCCCAGATGCCGACGCAGCGCGTACAGGTGACGAGCTCGCCGATCGCCTGCTCCATCCCGCCGGTCTGCTTCGGCCGCTCCTCCTCGCCGCTCCCCGCATCGCCCTCGACGAACGGGTCGCGGACGAAGCTCGTGACGTCGTCCCGCGCGATCGTCCGCGCGGCCTTGAACGTCGCTCCGGCGAGGACGATGAGATCGAGCGGCGTGTCCGCGCGGGGGTCGCGACCAAGCATTCGCGCGAGCCCGCCGGCGGCTGCGAGCCCGCCCGCGAAGGTCGCGAAGATCTGCGCGTAGGCGTTGTACGGCGGACGCTCGGCTCGCTCTGACACGGCGGCTACCCTGTCCCTGAAGTGCCCGAGCTCAAAACATCAGCCGACTACGCGCCCACAGGCGACCAACCGCGCGCGATTGCGGAGCTCTCCGAAGGGCTGCTCGCGGGCGAGCGCTACCAGACGCTGCTCGGCGCCACGGGCACCGGCAAGACGGCGACCATGGCCTGGATCATCGAGCAGGTCCAGAAGCCGGCGCTGATCATCGCGCACAACAAGACACTCGCCGCGCAGCTCTGCAACGAGTTCCGCGAGTTCTTCCCGCAGAACGCCGTCGAGTACTTCGTCTCCTACTACGACTACTACCAGCCGGAGGCGTACGTCCCGCAGGCCGACCTCTATATCGAGAAGGACTCGTCCCAGAACGACGACATCGCGCGGCTCCGGCTCGCCGCCACCTCGGCGCTCTTCACCAGGCGCGACGTGATCGTCGTAGCGTCGGTGTCGTGCATCTACGGCCTCGGCTCGCCGGAGGAGTGGCGCGACCGGATGACCTACCTCGAAGTCGGCTCCGAGCACGACCGCGACCTCGTCCTGCGCAAGCTGATCGACTCGCAGTACGTCCGCAACGACGCCGTGCTCGGGCGCGCGCGCTTTCGCGTCAAGGGCGACGTCGTCGAGGTGCAGCCGGCGAATCAGGAGACCGCGTACCGCATCTCGTTCTTCGGCGACGAGGTGGAGCAGATCACGCACTTCGACCCGGTCAGCGGGGAGGTCTTCGCGCGGCTCGACAACCTCGCGATCTGGCCGGCGACGGAGTACGTCACGTCGAAGCCGACGATCGAGCGCGCGGTCGCCGAGATCCGCCACGAGCTCGAGCAGCAGGTCAAGCACTTCGAGGCGGAGGGCCGGATGCTCGAGGCGCACCGGATCCGCCAGCGCACCGAGTACGACCTCGAGATGATGCAGGAGCTCGGCTTTTGCAACGGGATCGAGAACTACTCGCGCATCCTCGAAGGCCGCGGTCCGGGCACGCATCCGTTCACGCTGCTCGACTACTTCGAGAAGGACTTCGTGATCTTCGTCGACGAGTCGCACCAGACCGTCCCGCAGATCGGCGGGATGCACGAGGGCGACCGCTCGCGCAAGCAGACGCTCGTCGACTACGGCTTCCGGCTCCCGTCGGCACTCGACAACCGGCCGCTTCGCTTCGACGAGTTCCTCGAGAAGGTGCCGCAGCTGGTCTTCGTCTCGGCGACGCCGGGACCGTTCGAGCTCCGGCACTCCACGAAGATCGCCGAGCAGCTGATCAGGCCGACCTACCTGGTCGATCCCGAGGTCGAGCTGCGCGCGACGAAGAACCAGATCGACGACTTGCTGAACGAGATCCGGCGGCGCGAGGAGGTCGGCGAGCGTGTCCTCGTCACGACCCTGACCAAGAAGATGTCCGAGGACCTGACCGACTACCTGCTGGAGTCGGGCGTCAAGGCGCGCTACCTCCACTCCGAGATCGACACGCTGGAGCGGATCCAGATCATCCGCGAGCTCAGGCTCGGCGATTACGACGTGCTCGTAGGCGTCAACCTGCTCCGCGAGGGCCTCGATCTGCCGGAGGTGTCGCTCGTCGCGATCCTCGACGCCGACAAGGAGGGTTTCCTGCGCGGGAAGACCGCGCTGATCCAGACGATCGGGCGCGCGGCGCGCAACCTGAACGGCAAGGTGCTGATGTACGCCGACAAGCTGACCGAGGCGATCAAGGGCGCGCTCGAGGAGACGGAGCGTCGGCGCGCGATCCAGTTGGCGTACAACGAGGAGCACGGGATCACGCCCGTCTCGATCGTCAAGGGCGTCTCCGACATCGCCGAGTTCCTCACGCTCGAGCAGCCGCACGTCCCGGGCAAGCGCCGCCGCGGGCGCAAGGAGGTCGAGGGCATGAGTGGGGCCGAGCTCGAGAAGCTGATCGTCGACCTCGAGCAGGAGATGTTCGTCGCAGCGGAGGAGCTGCGCTTCGAGTACGCGGCGAAGCTGCGCGACGAGATCAAGGATCTGCGGCGCGAGCTCGTCGCGGTCGCCGCCGCATGACCGGAGTCGTCGCTGCGAGCACGTTCAGCACGGTCATCGCGATCATGCTGTCCGCGTTCTTCACCGGCGCCGTGGCCCGCTTCGCGGTTCCCGGGCCGGACCCGATGCCCGCGTGGCTGACGGTCACGATCGGGCTCGCGGGCTCAGTCGCGGGCGCGGTCGCCGGTGCCGCGTTGAGCGGCGGCAACGCGTTCGCGATCTCGTTCGCGTCGCTCGGCACCGCGATCCTGCTCGTGATCGCGTACCGGCGCTTCGTCCAGCAGCGGCCGATCAGCGGGCCGGGCGCGCTGCGGCCCCCGCGGCGAGGGATCGGAATCGCCCAGTACCGCGACCGCCTGCGCCGCTCCGGGCTCGACCCCGACAAGACGCTCGTGGAGCAGATCCAGCAGCGGCAGGGGACAGCCGGGCCGTCCCAGCCGCGCGACGAGACGCAGGAGTTGCTCGCCAAGCTCCTCGATCTCCATCGCGCGAATCTCCTCACCGACGAGGAGCTGAACGAGAAGCGCGCGCGGCTGCTGGCCCAGTGACGTTTGCGCGGGGCGCGCGGCGGAGATTAGGCGCGCATGGGATACATCATCGGACTCATCATCGCGGGTGCCATCGTCGGCGCGCTCGGCCGTTTGTTCAATCCCGGGCGTGACCCGATGGGCATCCTGCTTACGATCGCAATCGGAATCGCGTCGCTGCTGGTCGCAGGGCTGATCCTCGAGGGCGTCCTCGGCTTCATCGTCGGCGTGATCGTGGCGGTCATCCTCGTCGCGCTCGTCGGGCGGCTGATGGCCGGCCGCAGCAGCGCTCCAGGCACCGTCTAGACCGGTTCGACACTGAGGGGCTCGCGGCCGCGCGGAAACGTTCGCTCGGCCGTGAGTCCCCAGTCGTCCTCGCGCCAGATGTAGGTGTGGACGCCCAGGCGGGTGGGATGGATCTCGTAGACGTGCAGCCCGCGCGCCTCGCCCAGGCGATTGGGGCGGGGCTGGCCGAGCCCGGGCGCGATCGAGACGACGACCCCGCGCTCTCCACCCATCGCCACGACGAAGTCCCGCTGCTCGCTCACGGCTGCCTGGTGGATGTGCCCGGCGAGCAGCAGTTCGGCGCCGGCCTCGACCAGCGAGCGCAGCACGTGGTTGCGGCGCGCCACGGGCTTCTTCTGCGAGCGCCAGGGCGCGCCGAGCAGGTGGTGGTGCAGGACGGCGACGCGGAACGTCCCCTCCGGGGCGGTCGCGAAGCTCTCCGCGAGGTGGGCAAGCTGGGTATCCCGGATCGCGCCCGACTGGTGGCGCCACGGCCGCACGCTGTTCATACCGACGACGAAGAGGCCGTCCGCCGCGTACTCGGGCTCGGTCGTCTCCCACAGGCGCTCGAACTCCGCCCAGGGGCGCGTGAAGCGGGCCGGGAAGGAGTACGGGATGTCGTGGTTTCCGGGAATTGCCAGCAGCGGGATGCCGAAGCCGCGGAGCAAGGCGGCCGCACGCTCGTGCTGGTCGCGGCGGCCGCGGTGGGTGAGGTCTCCGCTCGCGATGACGAGCGTCGGGCTTACCCGCTCGACCAACGCGGCGAGTGCGTGTGCGACCTCGGGGTCCTCGCGCGTGCCCGTATGAAGGTCCGAGACGTGGAGGATGCGTGTCGGCACGGGCGAATCAGGCTATAGATACGTCTGATGGAGGACGAGTCCACCGAGCTCTTCGACGATCTGTACCTCGGGATGAGGGCGGGCGGTGCGCTGCGCAAGCAACGGCGCGGCGAGCCCTTGACGAGCGAGGAGCAGGAGGCGCTCGGGCGCTGGCAGCGGCTTTCGACCCGGCGGAAGGCGGTGGCGCTCGGGGCGTTCGCGATCGGGACGTTCGGCCTCGGCTTCACGCTCGGCGGCTTGATCTTCGGCCGCTGGCGCAAGGCCTGACCCTCGCGGCCTAGGCCTCCCGAGCCAATGGCCTGGGGTCAGACCCCTGGACAAGTCTTGTTCGGCCTGGTCCCACCGGGTCAGGTTTCGGCCTCCTTGGCCGAGAAGAGCACGGTCGGAACGTCCTCCTCCGCGGGATCCTTGTCCCTGACGACCACGTCGATCAGCGTGGTCAGCACGGCGACGATCGGAATCGCGAGCACGACCGCGAAGCCGCCGAAGAGCAAGCCGACCGCGGTGACCGAGAAGAGCACGAGCAGGGGCGACAGGCCGACTGCCTCGCCGAGGACGCGCGGGAGGATGATGTAGTCCTCGAGCAGCCGAACGACGAGGACCGCGATGCCGGCGAGCGCCGCGGTTTGAATTGAATCGGTGAACCCCACGCCGATCGCGAGCGCTCCGGCGGCGAGCGGGCCGATCACTGGGACGATTTCGACGAGACCTGCAAACGCGCCGACGAGCAGCCAGTAGGGCTCGCCGATCGCGAGGAAGACAAGCGAGAGGATCGTCCCGATGAGCACCACGAGGAGTCCCTGTCCGCGGACGTAGGCGCCGAGCTTGAGGTCGATCAGCGTCCACGTGTCTCGGACGGTCTTTCGCTTCGGCCTTGGCAGCATCGAACAAACGAGATCGACCGCGCGATCCCGCTCGAAGATCCAGTAGGCGGCGGCCGCAAAGACGAAGAAGATCGCGATCAGGGCCTCGAAGGCCTTGACCGTCAGCTCGAGCCCCGGCCGCACGAGCTCGGACGCCGAAGGCAGGTCCTGCAGCCGTCGCTGGAGACCGACCAGGATCTCGTGTTTCAGGCCGGTGCTTCCGCGGGCGGCGTCGCCGAGATCGGAGGTCGTCGCAGGGAGGCTTCCCGCGGCCTCCTGGACCTGGCTGAGCGCGCGCGGAACGACGGCCCAGAGGAAGAGGGCAACGAACCCGGCGAAGGCGAGGTAGTGGATGGCGAGGCCGACCCCTCGCGGGATCCCCCAGCGCCGCAGCGCCTCGATCCCCGGCCGCATAGCTGCGGCGATGATGAACGCTAGGAACAGCAGCGAGACGAGCAGCTTCAGCTCCCAGAGGGCGAGCGCGACCACGACGATCCCGCCCACGACGAGCGTCGCCACTGCAGCCCGGCGCGCGGTGTCCTTGCTCACCAGGGATTTCTGGCCGCGCGCCGAAGGTCGCAAACCCATGCTGATCGAGCCCGACGAACGAATTTGCCTCGACGCCCGCCGGCACGGGATCGTGCTGTTGCGGCCCGTCGGCCATGCGGCGGCGCTGGGTCTGCTCGGCGGGGGAGCCCTCGTCGGCGGCTGGCCGCTTCCCGTGATCGGCGCGGCCTGTCTCGCCGCGGGTGCGATTCTCTTACTGGGAGCCGTCTGGCGATGGGAGCGGACGCACGTCGTCGTGACGACGCAGAAGCTGTACGTCGTGCACGGGACGCTGCGGCGGAGGGCGGCCGCCGTGCGGCTCTCGCGCGTCGGGACAATCGAGCTCGAGCAGACGCTCCTGGGACGGCTATTCGGGTACGGCACTCTTGTCGCCGGCGACCTGGAGATCGACTTCGTGCCGGAACCGAGGCGCGTCTGCGGCCTAGTCGCCCGCCTCGGCTCCTAGGGCCATGGCCCTCCGGGCCAATGTCCGAGGGTCAGACCCTCGGACATGGCTGCGCTAGACATCGAATGCGCGCCGAAAGCGTGACAAGTCGTCCACGAGAGGCATGCGCGCCATGCCGGTCGCGTAGCCTCGAAGCGTGCCCCGCATCCTGCGCACGCACCTCCCCGACGGTTACTTCCACATCACGGCGCGCGGCGTCGACGGGACGGCGACTTTCCGCGACGACCACGACCGCCTCGCCTATCTAGAGCTCTTCGCACGGACCGTCGAGCGCTACGCGTGGGACTGCCACGCGTACTGCGTGATGGGAAACCATGTGCACATCGTTCTGGACACGACCCAGCCGGATATGTCCGCGGGCGTGCAATACCTCCACGGCACCTACGCGCTTCGCTTCAACGTCCGCCACGAGCGCACGGGCCATCTGTTCGGCGCACGTTTCGCGTCCTGGGTGATCGAGAGCGAGTCCCACTTGCAGAGGACGATCGCGTACGTGCTGAACAACCCGGTCCGCGCCGGGCTGGTCGACGACGCGAACGACTACCGGTGGTCCGCCGCACGTGGCCTTTACGAACACGTGTTCGCAAGGTACAATACTCCCCCGAATGGCTGCCTCCGACGAGCTGATCGTCCACGGCGCCCGCGAGCACAACCTGAAGGACATCACCGTCCGCCTGCCGCGGAACGCCTTGATCTGCATCACCGGGCTCTCCGGCTCCGGGAAGTCGAGCCTTGCCTTCGACACGATCTACGCCGAGGGCCAGCGCCGCTACGTCGAGTCGCTCTCGGCCTACGCACGGCAGTTCCTGCAGATGATGGAGAAGCCGGACGTCGACTCGATCGACGGCCTCAGCCCCGCGATCTCGATCGACCAGAAGACCACGTCGCGCAATCCGCGCTCGACCGTCGGCACCGTGACGGAGATCTACGACTACCTCCGCCTGCTGTACGCGCGCATCGGCCACCCGCACTGTCCGGTCTGCGGCAAACCGATCGCCGGCCAGAGCCAGGAGGCGATCGTCGACCAGATCCTGCGCCTGCCCCAGGGGACGAAGTTCACGGTCAACGCGCCCGTCGTCCGCGACCGCAAGGGCGAGTACAAGGACGTCTTCGAGGAGCTCCGCCAGGATGGCTTCACCCGCGTGAAGGTCGACGGCGAGCTGCACCTGCTCGAGGACCCGCCGGAGCTCGACAAGAAGTTCAAGCACACGATCGAGGTCGTCGTCGACCGCCTGACGATGAAGGAGGATCTTCGGACGCGCCTCGCGCAGTCGGTGGAGACCGCGGCAGCGCTGGCGGATGGGCTGGTCGCGATCGACGTGGTCGACGGCGAGTCGATGCTGTTCAGCGAGAAGTTCGCCTGCCCGGACCACGGCGTTTCGCTGCCGGAGCTGCAGCCGCGCATCTTCTCCTTCAACTCGCCGCACGGGGCCTGCCCGCGTTGCACCGGGCTTGGCGCGCAGCAGGAGATCGACCCCGATCTGGTCGTCCCGGACCCGACCCTCTCGGTGGGCGAGGGAGCGCTCGTGCCCTGGTCGCTCGGCAACTCGAGCTTCTACGAGTCGGTGATCAACGCTGTCGGCGAGCGCTACGAGATCGACCTCGACAGGCCATGGCAAGACCTGACCGAGGAACAGCAGAACCTCTTCCTCTACGGCACCCACGGCGAGCGCGTCTATGTCCAGTACCGCAACCGGATGGGCCGCCGGCGCTCGTACATGCTCGCGTGGGAAGGGATCGTCTCGAGCCTCCAGCGCCGCTACAAGGAGACCGACTCGTCGACGCAGCGCGAGCGGATCGAGGAATACATGAGCTTTCGCCCGTGCCCGGTCTGCAACGGCGCCCGCTTGAAGCCCGAAGTGCTTGCAGTCACAGTCGGCGGGAGGTCGATTCACGAGTTCACGAAGATGTCCGTCGCGCGCGCGCTCGAGTTCCTGGACGAGCTCGAGCTGACCGAGACGGAGCAGCTGATCGGCCAGCGGATCGTCAAGGAGATCCGTGCGCGCCTGACCTTCCTCGACAACGTCGGCGTCGGCTACCTGCAGCTCGACCGGGCGGCGAAGACACTCTCCGGCGGCGAGGCGCAGAGGCTCCGACTCGCCACGCAGATCGGCTCGCAGCTCGTGGGCGTGCTCTACATCCTCGACGAGCCGTCGATCGGGCTCCACCAGCGTGACAACAACAAGCTGATCGCGACGCTCGAGCGGCTGCGCGACCTCGGCAATACGGTCATCGTCGTCGAGCACGACGAGCAGATGATGCGGGAGGCCGACTGGCTCGTCGACATGGGGCCGGGGGCGGGCGAGCATGGCGGGCACGTGGTCGCGGAAGGGACGGCTGCGAAGATCGAGCGGAATCGCAATTCGATCACCGGGCAGTTCCTCTCCGCAGAGCGCTCGATCGCGATCCCGGAACGGCGCGAAGAGGACATGGGCTCGTTCTGGGTTCGCGGCGCGTCGATGCACAACCTCAAAGGGATCGACGTCGAGTTTCCGGTCGGGAAGTTCGTGTGCGTGACCGGAGTCTCCGGCTCCGGCAAGTCCACGCTCGTGAACGAGATCGTCTACAAGGCGCTCGCGAACAAGCTGCACCGGATGCGGATGAAGCCCGGCGAGCATGCGAGTTGCGAGGGGATCGAGTGCTACGACAAGGTGATCGACATCGACCAGTCGCCGATCGGGCGGACGCCGCGGTCGAACCCCGCGACGTACACGAAGCTGTTCGACCACATTCGCGAGCTGTACTCGATGACGCCCGAGGCGAAGGTGCGCGGCTACAAGCCCGGGCGGTTCTCGTTCAACGTCCGCGGCGGGCGCTGCGAGACGTGCAAGGGCGACGGGACCATCAAGATCGAGATGCACTTCCTGCCGGACGTCTACGTGCCGTGCGAAACCTGCCACGGCCGGCGGTACAACCGTGAGACGCTCGAGGTGCGCTTCAAGGGAAAGTCGATCGCCGACGTGCTGGACATGTCCGTGGAGGAGGCGCTGCAGTTCTTCGCCAAGATCCCCAAGCTGCGCCGCCGGCTCCAGACGCTCCACGACGTCGGGCTCGACTACATCAAGCTCGGCCAGCCGGCGACGACGCTCTCCGGCGGCGAGGCCCAGCGCGTCAAGCTCTCCTCGGAGCTGTCCAAGATCGCGACCGGGAAGACGCTCTACATCCTGGACGAGCCCACCACGGGCCTGCACTTCGCTGACATCGAGAAGCTGCTGGACGTGCTGCAGCGGCTCGTCGACAACGGGAACACCGTGCTCGTCATCGAGCACAACCTCGACGTGATCAAGCAGGCCGACTGGATCGTCGACCTCGGGCCCGAGGGCGGAGAGGCCGGCGGTGAGATCGTCGCGGTCGGCACTCCTGAGCAGGTAGCCGACGTCGAAGAGTCCTTCACGGGGCAGTTCCTCCGGCGCGTGCTGCCGCAGAAGAAGACCGCTGCGGCGAAGACCGCTGCGGCGGCCTGATCGGCGCCGAACCCCGGCGGCCATGTCTGCCGCGGACAATGTCCATGGGTCTGACCCTGGGACATTGTCCGCAAGGGACGAGGGCTGTCAGAACAGGAGCTTGAAGCGCGCCTCGCGAATGCCTGCCGAACGTACCAAGCGTCGCCCGTCGTTACGCTGGAGGCGAGATGGCGAGCTCGGTGCACGAGGACATGACGGGTCGGGCCGAGCGAGCCT
This sequence comes from Actinomycetota bacterium, assembly GCA_030913835.1. Taxonomy (GTDB): domain Bacteria; phylum Actinomycetota; class Thermoleophilia; order Gaiellales; family Gaiellaceae; genus UBA5186. The sequence goes on from JALZOQ010000471.1 coordinate 16,248, forward strand.
GGTGGCGGCGGACAGTGGGCGTCCTGACCGCGCCGCGCCGCGTCTTCGCCGCGCTCGACGACGACACCCAGGACGACCTCGACGCCCGCCAGGAGCCCCTCACCGCGATCGTCTTCCTTGCCGGAATCGCCGCCGTCCTCGCCACGCCCGCGACCGGTCGCCTGCTCGACGACGTCGTGATCGACGGACTCCTCGTCCTCGTGCTCGCCGTCTTCACCGGAGGGATCTACGCCGCCTTCGGCTATTTCGTGCTCGGGGGCGCCGTCTATCTGGGCGCCCGAGCGGCGGGCTCGTCGGGAAGTTACCGCCGCGCACGCCACATCTTCGGCTTCGCGCTCGTCCCGCTCGCGCTGTCGCTGCTCCTCCTCTGGCCCGCCCGGCTCGCGCTCTATGGCAGCGACTCGTTCCGGAGTGGAGGGTCGGACGCCCCGACCGGCGACCGGGTCTTCGCCGTGCTCCAGCTCGGGTTCGCCGCGTGGACGGTGGCGCTGCTCGTGCTCGGCCTCCGCGTCGTCGAATGCTGGAGCTGGGGGCGCGCCCTCGCCGGGGTCACCGCTGCGCTCGCGGTCGTCGCCGCGCTCGTCGCTCTGTTTCGGCTCTAACTTCCGCGCGCGGAGCTGGACACGAACTGCGCCACGGCCTGGATCTGCGCGTCGCTGAGCTGGCCCTTGAACGCGGGCATCGGCGGCTTCCCGTTCGTCACCAGCTCGACGACCTTGTCGACGGAAGGCTTCGCCTCGTCGAGGCTCGGCCCGACGTCGCCGGATGAGCCCGCGGCCTTGAGTATGTGACAGGCCCCGCAGCCGGCCGTGGCGAAGACCTGCTTGCCCTCCGCGGTCGAAGAGCCGGAGCCGCTCGCCGCGGTGGTCGTCTCCTCTGACGTCGTGGTCTCACCTGCGCCGCCGCTCGTCGTGACCGTCTCCTCGGCCGCCTGCGTGGTCGCGACCGGTGTGTTCTCGCCGTTGTCGTCCGTGCCGCGGCCGACCGCAAAGCCGGCGATCGCGCTCGCGAACATGAGGAACAGCATGGCGAGGACAAGCCCGACCTCTGCGACAGCGTTGCTCATCCTCCGGCGGTCCCTGCCGCCCGGGGCGCTCACGCTGCCGTCCTCGTCTTGAGCATCGACGGCGAAGAGTAACGGTCTCGCTACCTCGGCGCGTCGGCCTCTGCAGCCACGGCCGCCTCGAACAGGCCGAGCTCCTCGGCGGGCATGGAATACGTGTGCCGCTCCTCGGGAAACGTCCCGCCGCGCACGTCGGCGACGTACTCCTCGAGCGCGCGTCGAGTCTCGGCCGCCAGGTCGGCGTACTGCTTGACAAAGCGCGGGGAGCGCCCCTCGTAGAGGCCGAGCATGTCGTGGTAGACGAGCACCTGGCCGTCCGTATCCGCGCCGGCTCCGATCCCGATCGTCGGGATCTCGAGCGCTTCCGTGATCCGCGCGGCCACGGGGGCCGGAACCGCCTCGAGCACCAGCGCGAAGCAACCCGCAGCCTCCAGCGCAAGCGCGTCCTCGAGCATCCGCCTCGCCTTCTCCGCAGTCCGGCCCTGGGCCTTGAAGCCGCCGAGCGCGGTCGCGGATTGGGGCGTCAGCCCGAGATGCCCCATGACGGGGATTCCGGCAGCGACGATCGCGTGCACGCGAGAGACCATCGGGCCCGCACCCTCGAGCTTGACGACGTCGGCTCCCGCCTCCTTGACGAACCGGATCGCGTTTTCGAGCGCTCCTTCGTCGGACACCTGGTACGAGCCGAAAGGCATGTCGCCGATCACGAGCGGTCGTCGCGCCGCCCGCGTCACGCTCTTCGTCAGGAAGAGCATCTCGTCCATCGTCACCGGCACGGTCGAGTCGTGGCCGAGCACGACCATCGCGGCCGTGTCCCCGACGAGGATGAGGTCGACGCCGGCCGCGTCCGCCAGGCGCGCGCCTGGCGCGTCGTACGCAGTGACCATGACGATCTTCTCGCCGCGGCGCTTCATCTCGACGAGCTCGGGCAC